>NZ_JAPDFT010000005.1 GCF_025949665.1 Chryseobacterium viscerum
AAATAGCAGAAATATAATTCACCTTAATTAAAATGCTTCGACTCAGCCCAGCATGACACTGCTAATACTAACTGCTAAAAAAAATCTTAAACATTATCCTGTCAGCTTACTTCCTTTAAAGGCTGTTTGGATTCCTGCGGAATGACACAATGGGAACAGAGGTTTATACTCACTAACCTCCTTACATAAAAATCAGGAAGATAAAAATTCAACACCAATGTTCCTTTTCTACATAGAAACCCGAAACTCATCATTCATCATTCATCATTCATCATTTATAATTTATAATTTATAATTCCCCTAGCCCTGATAGAAATGGTTACCCCGCAGTAAGGGTTGGAGTGTGAGTGGGGTTGAGCGTGGAAAAGCTCTGGCGCGAGGAGTAGAAATGGATAGCAGGATGAAGCTCCTAGTAAAATTCATATCACATACTATATATAATATATATGATAAGTGTTGGAACAACTAGCAGTGGAAAGTTTATTAACGATAACAATATTGAAAATGGCTCCTTTTACTATTATGATAGGATCAATCCAGATGCTGTAATCAATCAAACATTTTTAATTGCTGATCGCGGGTCCCGGTAAAATTAGCTGTTGAGAGTTTTGGAAATTCTTTACCGTCAAAAAATTTCTTTCGGCCAATCTTAAAAGTTGTGTGAATCATTTCAGCAATATTACCTTCTCCCCTTTGTCTTTCAAAATATCTTTTATCTCCAAGCTTCCCGCCGCGCATAGAACGGATGAGATTTAAAACTTTCTGCGCTCTGTCCGGAAAATGACTTTCTATCCAATTAACAAAAACGGGTTCAACAGTATCATTTAATCTCACCAGGGTATACCCGAATCCTAAAGCACCTGCTTCAGAGATGGCTTTTAATATATTCAGAGGTTCATCACTATTGAGTCCGGGAATAATGGGAGCAACCATCACGTGTACGGGGATTTTGTTTTCCGAGAGAATTTCTACGGCTTTTAATTTATTTTTTGCAGAACTCGTTCTGGGCTCCATCTTCCGTCTCAGTTCTTCATTAATGGTGGGAATGCTTAAAGAAACTGAAACCAGGTTCTGCTCCGCCATGGGTTTTAAAATATCAAGATCCCTTAATACCATTGCGTTTTTTGTCAGAATATTGACAGGATGTCTGTAATCAAGACAAACCTGCAGGAGCTTTCGGGTGATTTCAAATTGTCTTTCGGCGGGCTGATAGCAGTCTGTATTTCCGGATAGTAGAATCGGAGCTGCTTTATAAGCTCTTTTTTGAAAAAATTTCTCCAGTAATTCGGGAGCATTTTTCTTTACCATGATCTTTCTTTCAAAATCAATTCCGGCACTATACCCCCAATACTCATGGGTAGGTCTTGCAAAACAGTAAGAGCAGCCATGTTCACATCCCTGATAAGGGTTCATAGAATATTCCATAGGAAGGTCTTCGCTCTTCACCTGATTCACAATTGTTTTGGGAAAAACTTCAGTGAAGGAGGTTTTTACTGCTTCGAAATCTTCGTCTTCAGGTTCATAGGTATACCTGTCGAAACGATTGATAACGTTTCGCTGAGCGCCCTGACCTTTTATCAAATTTTCGTTTTGCATTCCTGTGTAAAATTAAAATGGAATTTGCATAAAATAATGAGTTTTAACATTAAAGTTTTCCACAAAAAAAATCCAACACTTTCAAAAGCGTTGGATTTAACATAATTAAATATATTTTTTTACTACTTCAGTGCGTAAAATTCCACTCCATGAGTTTCATCATCTTGATTTTTTTCATCAAAGTGTCTGTGATAATCCGAATAGGAATCACTATATTTTTTATCTTTTTTAGTCAATATTTTTTTTATGCTGATTAAACTTAATACTGCCAAAAGACCAACTCCTCCTGCCAGTAAAACTCCAACTTCTTTTTTCATATTTTCATTGATTTAATATTCTTACCATTGCAAAAAGTATACCTATTTTATTTTTTTAAATTATAAATTTTGTTAACATTAAACTTTATTTTTAGGAAAATTACAATCTGCTATTTTTCTTATATTTAAAGATTGCAATGGTTTAATTATTGTACTTAAAAACAAAAATATTATTATGGAAAATTCAGGGAATTTTGATGCAATGACAACCTTAAGTGAAGTCATGAAAACGCTTTCTGAAAGAGGAATACACAGAGAATTCAGAATGAACGAAAAATGTGAAATGAAGTTTGAAAATTCTGATAAAGTTTATCAGCCTGCAGAATTGGTGATATTAAAAACGTATCGTTTTGAAGGAGACAGCAATCCTGATGACAGCGCAGTGCTTTATGTAGTAAAAGATGGCGCCGGAAACCGTGGAATGATCATAGATTCTTATGGGGCAGACAGCAATTATCCAGGTGAAGAATTTGATAAATTTTTAAGAGATATTCCGATTCTGGAAAGTGACGAATTCAATTTTTAACTGAATCTACCTATATTTAATTTTTTAAACCATTAAGATCGTTTTAATTAAAAAGACATCGATCATCAATTAATGGTTCTATCTTAATGGTTTAAAGAATTATTCTTCAGATTTTTCTTTTTTCCTGAAAATATTGTTCAGAAAACCTTTCTTTTCTTTTTTTTCTCCTTCCGGTTCGGGAGTTTCTTTTTTATTTTTTATCTCCTGCTTTATTTCTTTTACAGACTGTTTCATTTCTTTCACAGAAGAAACTGCCTCTTTTACTTTTTTTTCTGTCTTATCTACATTTTTCCCAATAAGGGTTTTCTTTAATCCCTGCTCAATTCCTTTCCAGAACAGATTAAAGAAAGATTTTGTTGGATCACGCTCTACATTTTCTACGGTAACAGCATCGGGAAAACTACCTGAATTTGATTTTATAAAAACGTTGGCAACAGCCGTCAGGAAACCTTTTTTCTCATGATTGTTCTTGTTGAGTACGGCAATTTTCAGATCTTTATGTTTAAGATTAAAGATTCCGTGTAATCCGGCAGGATTTCCTTTAAAATTAAAGAGCATTTCCTGAATGGTCCCTGCGGTAGCAGTCACATGAAGGTAAGGTCTGATAAACGGATTAATACCACTGGCCGGGAGATTGGTGGTTTTTCCCGAAATTGCAAAATTATCGTTACGATCAGCAACATCGAAGTTCCAGTTTACGGAAAGCGGCGAAAGGTTCATGAAGGAACAATTGATTTTAATGTCTACTTTTGTGGGTTTCCCTTTTATTTTAGCAGAATTCAGGTTTCTGACATTCATATTAAAGTTATTGAAGATCAGTTTTCCGGGTCCCATACTTTCCGGAGTATCTTCTTCGTATACTAATACTGAGTTTTTCAGATCGAGCGTATTAATCGTCATCGGAATTTTAATGGAACGCAGCATTTTGGAATACAGAGCTTTTTCTTTTGGATCGTCTTTCGGAATTTTGCTTCTGAAAATATTAGCATCTGCCGACTGGATCGTGACATGAGAAGCATTTATCGTTTTATGATGAGAAAACAACTCCCAGTTTCCTACTGCTGTTATTTGCCCGGCTTTTATATCGTACAAATCTCTTTCAACGGGTATCATCTTGATAAACTGTGCTCTCGAAACAAGAGGTTTCATTGAAAAATTATTGATCTGAATCTTATTTTTATTAAGCTTCAGCAGCCCTAAATTCATATTGTAGAACTGTGTTTTATAAGCAAAGTTTCGGGTGGTGAGATAATAATCTTTAACCTTAAAAGATAATCCTTGTTGATTTAGCTTGGGTGATAATTCAATATTATTAAATGTGGCGTTTAAATCATGAAAAGCCAGTGGCTCTTTTCCATTATCATAAATGATATTTGAATTTCTCAAAGACATCTTCCTTACAATAACAGACTGTATGATCCCTGGCTCAGAAGTTTTATTTTGTTTCTTCTCCCCTGCTTTGAACGCTCCGTTTACATTATCAACAAGAACATCTTTGATATCCAGATTGAGTTTTTTATCAACGAATTCCAGCTTATTAATGTTAAAAGCAATATGATCTGTTTTTAAATTAATTGCTGTTTTTCCAGTTTGGGAAGAACCTGGTGTCAATACCATGTCCAGAATTTCACCATTTGTAGGTTTCAGGGCAAGACTTCTTATTGCAATATTCTGATGATTAGAATATACTATATCTCTTCCTGATAACAGAAAATCTTTATATCCAATAGGAATGACCTGTTCTGAACTTTCCTTATCAAACTTAAGCTGATTAATATTTAAGTTAAGGTTTCCAACAGACAAGAGTTTATTGCCATCCGGTTTATTGATCTGAACCATGGCATTATTAAGTCTAAAAGTATTAAAATCAACCTCAAAATTGGAGTTTTTATCACTTTTTTTCAATTTTACTCCTGTGTTGTAAACTGTGAAAACAGGATTTTGAAAGTCAGCATTGGCAAGTGATACTTTATTCTTAGTCAAAACCACATCTTTGAATTCCATTTTTGGGATACTCAATTCAAATAATCGGGGCTTTTTAGGGTAAAACTTTTTAAACTGAGCAAAAGAAAGAAGCGGAGTCAGTCTGAAGTTTTCAACCAACACCTGCCCATCACTTGTATTGATATTATTAATGGTAACAGCATAAGTTCCATCGGGACGGAAAAAGAATTTCTCTCCTTTAATACTGTATCGGTCGAAAACGACAGGAAGCTTATTTTCAACTGATTCTTCCATCATCTGTAAGTTTTCTACAAACAGATCCAGTTGCTGTACGGATAAAAATTTCTGTTTGGTATATTTGAAAACAGCAATTTTCCCATCGTTGATCCTGATATTTTCAAACAAAAACGGGTTTCTCTTTTTTCCTGTTTTACGATCAACAGGTTTCGCCAGAATGACATTTAAATCAGGTTTATCCAACAACAGATCTGAGGAGCTGATTCTTTTATTAAAAATAGCATCGTAAATCCCAAAACGGCTTATTTTCAGGGTATCAATAGTTCCCTGCAGTCCAATAACTTCTGTGTTTTGAGGATCTTTACTGTTGACTGAAATTCCCGAAGCAAAGATGTTTCCGGTTCCTAAATCTACATCAAGAGTTTTATAAGAAACTTTATAGTTGGTATTCTTTTTTATGTACTCCGGAAGTTGGGTTTTAAGCCATATATTCAGTCCAAAATTCGCAGCAAGAAGAATTCCCGCCAGAATTCCGAAACTTATCAATAGTCTTTTAACCCATTTTCCCATATTTTGTGATTCGGTTTTATATTACATCGATCAATTTTTTACTTCAAAATCAATCACATATCCTTCATGCCCTCTTACATTGATAAAATTTCCTCCTTCAAATCCCAGGTACTGTCCTTTGATACCTGTAAGCTTTCCTGTAAATTCAGGTTTTTTGTCTAATGTAAATGAAGAGACTTTTTCCGGTTTCTCAAAAGGATAATCGAACATCCACAGTTCTTCTCCTTCCCGGTAGAACTTCTGAAAATCTTCAGGAAAGTGTTCTTTGATCTTCTGTCTGAAGTCTGCAAGGTCTATTTCTCCTTCAAAATCATCCTGCAACATCTTTCTCCAATTGGTTTTATCTGCCAGATGTTCTTTTAAAGCCACTTCTATCATTCCTGCTTCGTATCGGTTCTCTGTTCTTGCAATGGGTAATGCAAAAGTTGCCCCCTGATCAATCCATCTTGTTGGAATCTGAGTATTTCTTGTTACGCCTACTTTTACATCTCCGGTATAAGCCAGATACACGGTGTGCGGCTGAAGCTGAATTTGTTTTTCAACCTCCAGGTCTCGTTCTGCAACTCCTAAATGCGCTGTAGAAAGCTCCGGACGGATAATGGTATCACTTGCATAAGGACTTTCAAAAAAACAGTTTTTGCAGAATCCCATTCTGTAAATAGGCTTATTTTCTCCACAGTTTACACATTGGAATCCGGTGTGCCTGATGCTTAACTCTTTTCCAATCAGCTCATTCATATGGATCAGATCTCCTGAAAGATTGAGGTAGTATTGGATTGGCTTTGCATCGTAGCTTGTCATCTTTAAAATTTGCCCTTGAAACTGCATATTATATTTATATTACTTTTTTAAGTAAATTTAATGATTATATTTTTCAAAAAGTAAAATTTATATTTTTGTACTAATAAAAAATACAAATGGTTTATCTTGTAACAGGCGGTAGTGGGTTCATCGGATCTCATTTAATTGAACGATTATTAAGAAATGGACATTCTGTCATAAACATTGACAATTTTGATGATTTCTATAACTATCAGGTGAAAATTAAAAATACTTTAGAGTCAATTGGTAAAATTTCGGATTTTGAATACTCAGACAAAGAGACTGATCTCCGTCATTTAATTTCACTCACTCATTCTGACCAATATTCCCTCTATTGGCAGGATATCCGTGATCAAAAAGGTCTTGAAAGCATCTTTAAAAACCACCATATCGACATGGTGATTCATCTGGCTGCGCTTGCCGGTGTACGCCCTTCCATTGAACGTCCTTTAGAATATGAAGAAGTCAATGTAAGAGGTACTATGAATCTTTGGGAATTGTGTAAGGATTTTAATATTAAAAAATTTATTTGTGCATCTTCCTCAAGTGTTTACGGAAACAATGAAAAGGTTCCTTTTGCAGAAACAGATAATGTAGACAATCCTATATCACCTTATGCAGCCACTAAAAAAAGTGGAGAAATCATAGGACATGTGTATCACAATCTATACCATATAGATATGATCCAGCTTAGGTTCTTTACAGTATATGGACCAAGACAGAGACCTGATCTCGCAATACACAAGTTTGTAAAACTTATTTCAGAAAATCAGGAAATACCTTTCTATGGTGACGGAAATACCGCCAGAGATTATACATATATAGATGACATTATTGACGGTATTACGAAGTCTATCCTTTATCTGGAAAACAATTCCGGGGTTTATGAAGTGCTTAATCTCGGAGAAAACCAGGTGGTCACTTTATCAGAGATGGTTTCTACTATAGAAAATGTACTGGGAAAAACTGCCATAAAAAAAATTCTGCCAATGCAGCCGGGAGATGTCACAAAAACGAATGCCGATATTACAAAAGCAAAGGATTTAATAGGGTATAAACCTGCCACAGACTTCCAAAATGGCATAAAAAAATTTGTGGAATGGTTTTTGAGAAAACGACATTAAGTAAATTGCTGACATAGCTGCCAGTTAGTTTGTGACAGCCATTTATAAGAAAAAATTATAAAAAGAATTGAAAATCAAGTATAAAAAAGTTTATTATACAACCTATTTTTATACTTTTGCAAAAAATTAGAAAATTATGTACTGGACATTAGAATTAGCTTCATATTTAAGTGACGCACCCTGGCCAATGACAAAAGCAGAGCTTATTGACTACGCAATCAGAACTGGTGCACCTATGGAGGTAGTAGAAAACCTTCAGGCAATCGAAGACGAAGGGGAAATTTATGAATCTATCGAAGAAGTATGGAGTGACTACCCTACTGACGAGGATTTCCTTTGGAACGAGGACGAATATTAATAAAGCGATAAGCTTTAGGCTGTGTGCTTAGAGCTTTTTTGCCCTTTTTATATATTAATTTACACGATAAGCGTGTCATTTAAAACGCTTAAAGCATCTTGCATTAAGCATAAAGCAAAAAATTTATGAGTTTTTTAAACAAAGTTCTTAAAGGGTTTTTGGGAGACAAAAAAGCGCAGGACCTAAAAGAAGTAAAAAAAGTTGTAACAAAAATCAAGGCTGTAGAACCTAACATCCAACAATTGTCAGATGATGGGTTGAGACAAAAAACGGCTGAGTTTAAAGAGAATATAAAATCTGCAACCAGCAAGATCACAGCTCAAATAGAACAGATAAAAGAGCAGATAAAAAATTCAACCAATGTTGATGAAAAAGAAGCTCTTTTTTCAAAAATTGAGTCTCTAAAGAAAGAATCATATGAAATTGAAGAGAAAGTTCTTGTTCAGGTTCTTCCCGAAGCTTTTGCATTGATCAAAGAAACGGCAAGAAGATGGGCACAGAATGGAGAAATCCGTGTAACAGCAAGTGACTGGGACAGAGAACTGGCTGATGCAGGAAAAGATTTTGTGAGCATTCAGGGAGACACAGCTGTTTGGAAAAACTCATGGGACGCTGCCGGAACTCCTGTAGTTTGGGATATGGTCCACTATGATGTTCAGTTTATCGGAGGGGTTATTCTTCACAGTGGTAAAATTGCCGAGATGGCAACCGGTGAAGGTAAAACTTTGGTAGGAACATTACCTATTTACTTAAATTCACTTCCTGAAAGAGGAGTACACGTTGTAACCGTGAACGACTATCTTGCAAAAAGAGACTCCGCGTGGATGGGTCCTCTTTATCAGTTCCACGGAATGTCTATCGACTGTATCGACAACCACCAGCCGAACTCAGACGGAAGAAGAAAAGCATACAACTCAGATATTACTTACGGAACCAACAATGAATTTGGTTTCGATTACCTGAGAGATAACATGGTAACTTCACCTTCAGAATTGGTACAAAGAGAATTGAACTTTGCTATTGTGGATGAAGTTGACTCTGTATTGGTAGATGATGCAAGAACACCATTGATCATTTCCGGTCCGGTTCCTCAGGGAGACAGACAGGAGTTTGATGTTCTTAAACCTTCTATTGACAGAATTGTTGAAGTACAAAAGAAAACCGTTTCTGCTATTTTCAACGAAGCGAAAAAATTAATCGCTGCAGGAAATACAAAAGAAGGTGGGTTTAAATTGCTTCAGGCGTACAGAGGTCTTCCAAAAAACAGACAATTAATCAAATTCTTATCGGAAAGCGGAAACAGAGCATTGCTTCAAAAAGTTGAATCGCAGTATATGCAGGACAACAACCGTGACATGCCGATCGTAGATAAAGATCTTTACTTCGTTATCGAAGAGAAAAACAACCAGGTGGATCTTACCGATAAAGGTGTTGAGTATATGTCTCAAGGAAATTCTGATACTAACTTCTTCGTTCTTCCTGATATCGGGACTGAAATTGCTGAAGTAGAAGCTAAAAATCTTTCTAAAGAAGAGGAATTTGAAGCTAAAGAAAGACTTTTTGCTGACTTTGCTGAAAAATCTGAACGTGTTCATACTATGAGCCAGCTATTGAAAGCATACACATTATTTGAAAAAGATGATGAGTATGTAGTAATTGATGGTGAAGTAAAAATTGTTGATGAGCAGACAGGACGTATCATGGAGGGTCGTCGTTATTCAGATGGTCTTCACCAGGCAATCGAAGCGAAAGAGAGCGTAAAAATTGAGGCTGCTACTCAAACTTTTGCTACCATCACGCTTCAGAACTATTTCCGTATGTACAACAAACTTGCGGGGATGACTGGTACAGCTGAAACTGAGGCGGGTGAACTTTGGGAAATCTACAAATTAGATGTAGTGGTTATCCCAACAAACCGTCCAATTTTAAGAAATGACAAACAGGATTTAGTTTTCAAAACTAACAGAGAAAAATATAATGCTGTAATTGAAGAAGTAGAAAAATTAACAGAAGCAAAAAGACCTGTATTGGTAGGAACAACTTCTGTTGAAATTTCCCAATTGCTTTCAAAAGCACTTCAGTTAAGAAAAATTCCTCACCAGGTCCTGAACGCGAAGCTTCACAAGAAAGAAGCCGAGATTGTGGCAGGAGCAGGACAGCCGGGAGTTGTAACCATTGCAACGAACATGGCTGGTCGTGGTACGGATATTAAGCTTTCTAAGGAAGTAAAAGAAGCTGGAGGTTTAGCGATCATCGGTACTGAAAGACATGATTCAAGACGTGTTGACAGACAGCTTAGAGGTAGAGCAGGACGTCAGGGAGACCCTGGAAGTTCTCAGTTCTATGTATCTCTTGAAGATAACCTGATGCGTTTGTTCGGTTCTGAAAGAATTGCTAAAATGATGGACAGAATGGGTCATAAAGAAGGTGAAGTAATTCAGCACTCTATGATCAGCAAGTCTATTGAAAGAGCTCAGAAGAAAGTAGAAGAAAACAACTTCGGAACAAGAAAGAGACTTCTTGAGTATGATGACGTAATGAACAAACAACGTGACGTAATCTACAAGAGAAGAAAGAATGCCCTGTTCGGAGATCACTTGAAATATGATATTACGAATATGATTTTCGATGTTGCTAATTCTATCGTTGCGAAAGGAAAGGCTTCAGGAAGTTATAAAGATTTTGAATACGAAATCATTAAAACATTTACAATGGAATCTCCGGTTTCCCAAAGTGATTTTAATAATAAAAATGTTCAGGATCTGACGAATATTTTATTCAATGCAGCTCAGGAAGATTATAGAATGAAATTGAATCTATTGAAAGAAAAATCTTTCCCAATCATTGAGAATGTATACCAAAATCAAGGTTCAATGTTCAAAATGATCCAGGTTCCTTTCACAGACGGACATAAAACAATGACTATTGTAGCTGATCTTAAAGAAGCTTATGATACTCAGTGTGAAAGTTTGGTGAACGATTTTGAGAAGAATATCACATTATCAATTATTGATGAAAACTGGAAGCTTCATCTTCGTGAGATGGACGACTTAAGAAGATCATCACAGGGAGCTGTTTACGAGCAGAAAGATCCGCTTGTAATCTATAAACAGGAATCTTTCCACCTATTCAGTGAAATGATTGACAAACTAAACAAAGAAATTATTTCTTTCTTATACAAAGGAGAAATTCCAGCTTAAGAAAAATTTAATAATATCATCTAAAAACCGCTCTGGCATTGACCATAGCGGTTTTTTGTTATTCAGTATATAATAATTTTATGATAAATATCAATCTTATTATTTATTTAGAACAGTTAAAAATAATATATTTGCAGAAAATTTGACTTTCATGAAAAATGTACTGATCTGTGCTTCTGCACTGGGAACAATGCTGGTTTCTGCCCAAAAAAAAGATTCATTAACCACTAAAAGCATTGACGAAGTAGTTATCAATACATATGTTAAGAAAGACAGTGATTATTCCAACAAAATGCCTCTGAAAGCTATAGAAGATCCACAAGTATATTCTTCTATTGACAAAGGTGTATTAGAAAATCAATTGCTATTTACCGTAGATGATGCTTTCAGGAATGTGGCGGGTGCACAGAAAATGTGGAGCGCTACAAACAGAGCTGGAGATGGAGGGATCTACCTTAACTTAAGAGGTTTTGTTGCAGGAAACTCTATAAGAAATGGTATGGTAGCTCCTATTACAACTTCAATGGATGCAATCAATGTAGAAAGAATTGAAGTGTTGAAAGGACCTTCTGCTACATTATTCGGAAGTAATGTGACGTCTTACGGAGGTGTTATCAACAGAGTTACTAAAAAGCCTTTTGAAACTTTTGCAGGTGCTGTTTCTCTGGCAGGTGGAAGTTATAACTACTACAGAGTACAGGCAGACGTTAATGCTCCGCTTACGAAAGATAAAAAACTATTATTCAGATTAAATACAGCTTATACTAATCAGGGAACTTTTCAGAGAAACAATGCAAAGAATTCTTTCTATGCATTTACCCCATCCATTACTTACCGTCCTACAGATAATTTAGAGATCAATGCTGAACTGGAAATGTTTGAAACCAATTCATATCCTGAAACCGCTTTCTTCTTTTATTATCCAAGTTCGCAACTTGGTGCAGACAGTATGGATAAACTGGAGAAATTGGGCTATAACTATAAACAGTCTTACACTGGAGAAGGTCTTAAAACTGTTGGTAAAGCAAGAAACTTCTTTGGACAGGTTAATTATAAGATTAATGAGCATATCAAATCCTCTACGAATGTAAGTACTTCTTATTCTTACTCAGACGGATTTAACCCTTATTTCTATTTTGCTCCAAACCCTGCCAATAGTTCAGAAATTGGGGTAGCAAGAGCTGACCAGTCTACTAAAGACAGCAAAAGAACGTATTTCCAGGTTCAGCAGAACTTCAATTTTGATTTCAATATCGGAAGCGTAAGAAACAGAACAGTTGCCGGTTTTGATTATATGAGAATGAATGACAACCAGTATTTTCTGTTTACAGATTTTGACTGGGTACCATTTAATGCCACAGATTATTCCAATATGAATGGCCAGACATTGGGTGCAAAATATACAGCACTACAAAGCGGGTCTGATTTTGAGAAAAACAATACTTATATAAGCAGGGGAAAAAAAGATATTTACAGTGGTTATATTTCCAATGTCATCACTCCTGTAGAAGGACTTAATATTCTTACTTCTGTACGATACGAAAGTGTAAATTTTAAAGGAGGGCAAACCGGACAAAAATTGACTGATTCATATAGCCAGGGATCATGGTCTCCAAAATTCGGAGTTGTTTATCAGATTCTTCCTGAGAAATTATCCGTATTCGGAAACTACCAGAACAGTTTTTCAGTAAATGGATATTATACTTCGGATAAAACAGGGAATGTAACCCTTTCAACACCCGAAAGAGCCAATCAGTTTGAAGGAGGTATCAAAACCAATCTTATCAAAGGAAGAATTACTACAACTTTAAGCTATTATAATATTCAGGTAAAAAATACACTTCTTAATACTGGTGAAATGACAGGAACAGGACAGGCTGTACAAAATCAGGCTGGTTTATTAAGAAGCCAGGGAGTAGAATTGGAAGCAAATGCTTATCTGATCAAAGGATTCTCTGTAATTGCCGGAGTAAGCTACAACGATATGAAATATACAGAAGCTGATGAAACGGTAATCGGAAGAAGGCCTGCTACGGCATCATCTCCATGGTTGGTTAACTTCAATGCAAGCTACCAATTCCTTGACGGGAAATTAAAAGGACTTGGATTCGGGGTTGGAGGAAACTACGCGAGCGACAACAAGATTGTTAACTCTACAACCATGGGTACTTTCATTCTTCCAAAATATCTGGTATTGAATGCTAATGCCTTTTATGACACTAAAAAATTCAGAATCGGTGTGAAAGTAGACAACTTTACCAATGAACATTACTGGAGCGGATATACAACTGCTAATGCCCAGGCACTAGCCAACGTATTAGGAAGCTTCACTTATAAATTTTAAACTGTTAGAGTAAAATTACTCCCCTTATAAACAATGAAAAGAATAACAATAGGAGCTGCATTATTAACTTCCATGTTAAGTTTTGCACAGGAAAAAAAAGACACCATCAAATCCAACGATATTGAAGAAGTAGTTGTTAACGGAAGATATTATCAGAAGTACAAACTGAATGAAGTTTCAGGTTCGTTAAGAATCCAGACTCCGATTCTTGAGCTTCCTCAGAATGTACAGTCTGTAAGTTCTCAGGTTCTGGCTGATCAGATTACATTGAACATGTCTGAAGGTATTGTTCGTAACGTAAGTGGTGCAAGAAAAGTAGAACACTGGGATAATGTATATTCCAATGTCTTCATGAGAGGTGCCAGTATTGCCACTTTCATGAACGGAATGAATGTTTCCTCTACCTGGGGACCTATTAATCCTGATGCATCTATCATAGACAGGATAGAGTTTGTAAAAGGTCCTGCCGGATTTATGGGTTCTATGGGAGATCCTGCCGGATTTTATAATGTAGTTACAAAAAAACCTACTGGAAAATTCGCCAACAGTGTGCGTTTCACTACAGGAAGCTATAACCTTTTCAGAGGGGAAGCAGATCTTGACGGAGTTCTTGTGAAAGACGGAGTTCTAGACTACCGTATCAATTTAATGGGAAGCTCTAATAAATCATGGGTGGAAAATGATAAAACAAGCAAAATCATTGTTGCCCCTTCCATTACTTTCAGACCTACAAAGACTACTACGTTTACAGCACAGTATAACTATCAGTACTTAAAATTCAATCAGCCGGGAGCTTATCTGATGTCTAACGATGGATACGCTTCACTGAATGTACATACCAACTTTAATGACCCGAACTTCAAGAAAACTGAAGTAAAAGATCAGAGTCTATTCTTAAGCTTAGACCAGAAACTGTTCAAAGACTGGGTTTGGAGTACACAATATGCTTATATGGACCTGAACTATGACGGAGGTTCCTGGTGGGGAACATTTGATTCAGCCAATAAAAATGTTTTAAACAGAACATTAAGCAACTGGCAGGCAAAAGGAAAAAATCATATTTTCCAGACCTATGTGAGAGGAACCCTTAATACAGGGAATATTGTTCATAAAATAATCGCGGGATTTGATTACGGAGACAGAAAATACACTGCTGACTTTTCTTCTTATTCAAAAATTGTAGATGGCAAAGAAACCTTACTATTCCCAATTGACATTTATAATGTAAATTATGGGGTAGATCCTTCAAAACTTCCATCTTCTGATTTTTATACATTAAACACTTCTGCTCCGTTTTATAACGATCAGGGTGTAAAATATACTTCTTATTACGCTCAGGATCAGATTGAAATGTTTGATAACAAACTGAGATTAACATTGGCAGGAAGATATACAAGCGGTAAAACCTATTCCGCATATCCTAATCTAAGCACTGGTACTCCTATTGTACCTGATACAGCTGGTGAGTTTACACCAAGAGTTGGAGTGAGTTATTCTATTAATGAAAATTTCTCTGCTTACGGTATCTATGATAAAACCTTCGTACCACAATCCGGAACAGGAATTAACAAAACCAAAATTACAGATCCTTTCAGAGGACAGAATATTGAATTCGGGTTGAAGAAAGACTGGTTCGGAGGAAAATGGAACTCTACTTTCTCAGTATACGAAATCAGAAGACAGAATATTCTTGTTGCGGGACTTAAAGAACAAAATGAAGGACAGCCTTTCCAGGTTGCTACAGGTGAGCAGAGAGCAAGAGGTTTTGAAACCGATATCAAAGGAGAAATCATCAAAGGGTTGAATATTATCATCAACTATGCTTATACAGATGCAAAAACCGTTAAAGACACAGATCCTACAAGAATTGGAATCCAGTCTCCGGGGAATGCTAAAAATGTACAGAATACATGGATCAACTATAGGTTTGAAAATGGTCTTATGAAAGGTTTTGGTATTTCAGCAGGTTATCAGTATCAGGGAGGAAGACAATCATGGTACGGAGTAAGTGCCGCAAAAGATCAGAGCCTTCCGGATTATTTTGATACCAACTTCGGGGTTTCTTATGTTGCTAAGAAATTCGATGTCAATCTAATGTTGAATAATGTCCTTAACAGAAAATTGTACAGTGGTTACAGAGGAGATGCCGGCGAATATGCATGGATCTATAATGCTCCGCGTAACTGGAGACTATCAATAGGATATAAATTTTAAAAATTCAAAGGTTAGCCCCTCATGGGGTTAACTTTTTGCTATGAGAAAAAAGCATCACCATAAAAAGAAAGCTCCTTCAAAAAAGTGGTCTGCCAAACTCCATTTGTGGTTTGGTTTATCTGTTGGTTTCATCGTATTTATAGTCTCTCTTTCAGGGACTTTATATGTTTTTAAGGATGAAATACAGAATAGCCTGCGTAAAGAAGCCATTTATCTGAAGAAAGAAGATGTTGGAAAAAAGCCACTGTCTATTAATCTGCTTCGTGAAAAAGTATCGCTGGAACTTAATGAGAAGGAGCCTATAAGCGCGGTGGAAATTCCTTTAGATAAAACCAAATCCTATCAGTTCGAGTACTATAAAAAAAGCAAGAAGGGTTGGAACTATTTCCAGCAGGTACGCATTAACAAACTGGTGTATGTGAATCAGTACACCGGACAAATCCTTGCTGTTTATGATGAAAAATATGATGTTTTCAATATTCTGAAATATCTCCACTGGGGGCTTCTGCTCAACTCAGAATGGGGACCATATACTGTAGGGATCCCAACTGTACTTTTCATCGTTATGTTGATAACAGGAATTATTTTATGGTGGCCTAAAAATAAAAATGCCAGAAAAGGACGTTTTTGGTTCAATTGGGAAAATGTAAAAAACTGGAAGCGTAAAAACTACGATCTTCATAATATCTTAGGGTTCTATGCTTCATTTATTGCATTGCTATTAAGTGTCACAGGGATTTATTTTGCGTATCCCTATGTAAAAAACACCTTTACGTTTGCATTATCCGGTTCATGGGAACTTCCAAAAGAAAAAGAAAGAAAATCTCCGGACTCTCTGATGGCAAAGAATGAAGCTGTTTTTGATCTGGCTTCCGCACAGACTGAAAAGCTGTATGCAAAATCATCCAGCTTCAGAATTACGCTGAACGGAAAGAATAAAAAAGGAAAAGAACTGAAAAACCTTCCGGTAACAGTTTACGGAATGGAAGGAAGATACAGTGAAAGAAATATCCTGACATTCGACAATTACTCCGGAAAACTTTTAGCCAACAAACCTCATCACAATCTCAGTACTGCCGAGAAATACTCCAACGCCAATTATGATATCCATACCGGATCCTACTTCGGAATCATTGGAAAAATCATCTGGTTTATTGCCGGCCTCACATGTACATCACTCCCTGTAACCGGATTCCTGGTTTGGTGGGGAAAAAGAAAGAAAAAAGGAAAGAAAATATAATGAAAAAAGCGCTTTTATCAGCTGCCTGCTTAGGAACTACTACCGTTTTTGCTCAGGTAAAAGATAGTTTACAAACTAAAAATGTAGACGAGGTTGTGATGACTGCCTCCAGGAAAAAGGAAAACATAAAAGAAGTTCCAAGCTCCATTACGGTTGTAGGAGAAAAACAGATTCAGTCACAGCTGACCGTTAACTCAGATATTACAAGTATCCTACAATATACCGTTCCCAGTTTAGGAACCAACTCCGGGCAGACTTCCAATTCCGGACAGACTTTAAGAGGACGCCAGGTTTTGGTTTTGATTGATGGAATTCCACAGTCTACTCCACTTCGTAACGGAGCAAGAGATTTGAGGACTATAGACCCTTCAGCCATCGAAAGAATTGAAGTAATCAAAGGAGCATCATCCATCTATGGTAACGGAGCAGACGGAGGAATCATCAATTATATTACAAAAAGAAACAAAACAGATAAAAAAATCTCCGGAATTTCACAGATTGGCTTTACAGGACAGCCTTACGGTGGTACTTTAGGAGTAAGAGCCAGCCAGCTTTTATCCGGAAAGATCAATAAATTTGATTATACCCTTTCATTAGCCTACGAAAGAACAGGATATACAAAAGATGGAGATGGCATTTTGATAAGCCCAACCTACAGTATTGCCAAGATGGATAACTATAACGGATTGCTGAAAGTAGGTTATGACATCAACGAAAATCAAAGAATTGAAGCATCTTACATCGGGTATTCTTCAAGATCAGATCTGAATGTAGGATTAAAAACAGGAAAATACGGCATCACTCCTACTATTGGTGAAGGAATTGGAAAAGGATTGGAAACGACTCCTCAGGGAACTCCGAAAAATCACAACATCAGAGTGAGCTATGACAATAAGAATCTGTTTACAGGAACTTCTTTAAACATTAATCTTTATTATCAGGATTTTAAAACCGTTTACGGATACAGCGATACTTTCTTCAATGGAGGGCAGTCCAATGTTATTTCCCAGAAAAAAGGAGCAAGATTCAATTTGGACACCCAACTATGGAATTTCCCAAACTCACAAGGTGAAATTATCTATGGAGCTGACATTCTGAATGATGAAACTGTACAAAAGCTGGAAGATGGACGTTTCTGGACTCCCAATATGAGTATGACCAATATTGCCCCTTTTATATTGGCAAAAATTGATCTTTTCAAAAAACTGACGATCAAAGGAGGTCTTCGCTATGAAAATATCAAAGTGAATGTAGATGACTTCAATACACTTTCTACCCTTAAAAGTGACGGGACATTTACTAATAGTATTCCGGTTGCAGGTGGAAAGTTAAGCTATAATGCCTTAGTGGGAAATATTGGAATACGTTATAATATTGAGCCTTATATCAACCTTTTCGGAAGCTTCTCTCAGGCTTATTCTATTAATGAATTAGGAAGAATTTTAAGAACCTCAACTTCTGAAACGATCAATAGCCTGGAAACGAAACCAATTATCGTTAACAACTACGAATTGGGAGCTACAGGACAGCTTTCCAGCTGGTTGAATTATGAATTAACCTCTTATGTGAGTACATCGAAGTTAGGAGCATCATTCGTGCAAAGTCCGGACAGAGCATTAATGATTCAGAGATCACCGGAAATTGTATATGGAGTGGAAGGGTTTTTACACTTTACTCCTGCAAAATGGATTCAGTTTGGTGGAAGCTACAGCTGGATGGAAGGAATTACCTCTGTAAAAGATGACGGTGATTACTCTACAAAGATCAACAACAGCAGAATTTCAGCACCAAAAGTATTGGCTTATGTTCAGGCAAGACCTGTTCCTGCTCTATCCGTTGGTTTTGATATGCTCCACTCTTTCCAGCAAAACAGATTCGAGCCTAATGCTAAAACAGGATTGTATGCTTACGGCGAAGGATATGTTCCTGAATATACTGTCTTTAATTTCAAATCAAGCTATGAAGTTAACCATAACTGGAGAGTATCATTAGGAATTGAAAATCTTTTCAACAAGGTGTATCAGCCTGCCATTTCATGGTGGACCGCAAGAGACAGTGATTTCACCAATGCTCTTGGATTGAGAGGGACATTCATGATTGAATATAAATTTTAATTAAACTAAATAAAAAGTAAAACATATCTTTGCTTTACTTTTAGCTGCATATGAAGAAAAATCATCATCATAAAAAGAAACCCGGATTCTTTAAAAAATGGTCTGCCAAGCTGCATCTTTGGTTCGGATTGGGAATAGGTTTTCTGATCTTTATTATCTCTATCACCGGAGCATTATACGTTTTTAAGGATGAAGTGGAAAACATCACCCGAAAAGATGTTATCTACCACCATGAGCAGAATATTGAGCAGAAACAGGTACTTCCTATCAGAGTAATGGAAAAGGCTGTGGCAGAACAGGTAAAAGAGAAATATCCGATTCACTGGGTCAATGTTCCTATTGACAAAAAGATGTCCTATATGTTCTTCTGGTATGAACATAATACGGACGCCTGGAATTATTTTGATGAATTTCCTATCTATAAACAGGCTTATGTAAATCCATACACAGGAAAAGTACTAAGAGTTTATGATGAAAAGAACGGGTTCTTCAATATCGTAAAAATGATCCACTGGAGCTACCTTTTAAAACAGGATTGGGGAACGTATGTAGTAGGAATTCCGGTTATTATTTTTATCATTATGCTGATTTCAGGGATCATCCTTTGGTGGCCCAAGAACAAAGCAGCAAGAAAACAGCGTTTTGCCTTCAAATGGAAAAATATTAAAAGCTGGAAGCGCAAAAACTATGACCTTCATAATGTATTGGGTTTTTATGCTTCCATTTTTGCTTTGATCTTCTCAATTACAGGACTTTTCTATGCTTTTTTTGTCGTTCAGGCGATGATCTATGTAATTTTCTCAGGAGGAGAAATCAAGTACCCGGACTTTTCCCATATTAAAACAAAGGCTCCTATCGAGCTGAGAACAGAGAGAACACTGGATAAAATCATTAATACAGTACAGACAAAATATCCTGATTCCTATGGGTTCGCTATAGATCTAGGCCATCCACATATGGATGATCATGAACACCCCAACTTTGAGGTATATGTGAAACATCTCTCTTATTCTTATCATAAAAGCAGCAGCTTAATCTTTGATGAAAATTCGGGAGAGCTTCTTCACACTCATGATCCAAAGGACAAAAACTTTGGAGAAAAAACGGTGAGCGCCAATTATGATATCCATGTAGGAGCTATTTTAGGTCTTCCTACCAAGATCATTGCCTTTATCGTAAGCCTTATATGTGCTTCTCTTCCGGTTACCGGATTTATGATCTGGTGGGGAAGAAAAAAGAAAAAAACGTTAAAAACAGCTTGACATATTAAATAAAATCCGGTTAATAATCCATTAATACAATCTTTTTTATAATTTTAGCCCTTAGAATTTAATAATAGAAATGTCATTAATAGATTTATCAAAACAAGTTGCCCTTGGAGTTGACATCGGCGGAACCAATACTAAATTCGGAATCGTAAACCACCGTGGGGAAGTTCTGGATAAAGGAAACCTGAGAACCGATGCATATGACAAAATTGAGGATTTCATCGATGCGTTATATGAAAGTGTTCGTCCAATGATGGAAAAATATGGTACTGAAGCACACTTTGACGGAATCGGAGTAGGAGCTCCCAATGCAAACTACTATAAAGGAACCATAGAATTAGCTCCCAACCTTCCATGGAAAGGGGTTATTCCATTTGCTGAGCTGATGACAGCAAAATTCGGCCTTCCTTGTACAGTAACCAATGACGCCAATGCTGCTGCCCTAGGTGAAATGCTTTTCGGAGCTGCAAGAGGAATGAAGGATTTCATCATGATTACACTGGGAACAGGAGTAGGAAGCGGAATCATTGCCAATGGAAGCCTAATCTATGGACATGACGGGTTCGCAGGAGAATTGGGACATACGATTGTAAAACCAGGCGGTAGAAAACACTGGAGTACAGGTTCTGAAGGAAGCCTTGAGGCCTATGCTTCTGCAACAGGTATTACCATTACAGCAAAGAAAATGAGAGCTGAGTTCCCGGAATCTATGCTGAATCAGTATCCTGAAGACGAAATCAATTCTAAAACAGTATACGAATGTGCTATCAAAGAAGACCCTATTGCTATTGAGGTTTTCAGATATACAGGTCAGAAGTTGGGTGAAGCAATAGCCAATTTTGTAATGTTCTCTTCACCTGAAGCCATTCTTCTATTTGGAGGGGTGATCAAGGCAGGAGATTTTATTTTAAAGCCTGCTAAGCTTCATATGGAAAGAAACCTTCTGCCAATCTTTAGAAATAAAGTAAAACTGGTATTCAGTGAACTTGACGAAGCTGATGCTGCTATTCTTGGAGCAAGTGCTTTGGTTTGGGAAAAATAACTGATCCTTTTTAAATAATATAGAGCATCCTTTTTAGGGTGCTTTCTTTTTTTCCACAGATTGCACAGATTTTCGCAGATGCGTATGTTGTATTTTTTTGTATTATCTGTGAAAGTATTGGTGCTATTGGTGTTTAAAATAATTTGTCACATCTATTATTAGAAAATGTTTTATTTTTCCCACAGATTGCACAGATTTTCGCAGATGATTATGTTGTAGTTTCTTTGTGTTATTGGTGAAAGTATTGGTGCTATTTGTGTTTAAATCTAAGAGTAGAAGACGAAAAAAAAACTACAGATTGAGTTGAGATGCTTCGGCTCCGCTCAGCATGACATTGCTAATACTAATTGCTTAAAAAAAACGTGGGTGTTATCTCTGTTATTTTACATTCACCTATACAAATGGCTTCTAATTGTGTTTAAAAGTAATTTGCTACATCTATTATTGTAATTGGAGTTTAAGACATAAAATCATACTTAAATGAAAAAGTTTTTCCTATTTTTGATTGGTCTTTTCTGCATCAGGAAAAGATAATAAAACAATATAATTACCAAAAATGGATAACAATAATTTAGAACAGATTACTTTCGGAGGCGGATGCTTCTGGTGTGTAGAAAGCTGTTTCAATATGCTGAAAGGGGTAAAATCTGCTATTTCAGGATATTCCGGGGGACATAAGGATAATCCGACTTATCAGGAGGTTTGTACAGGAGAAACAGGACATGCAGAAGTGGTACAGATCACTTATGATCCTGCTGTTATTTCTTACGAACAGCTGATGGATGTATTTTTCTTTCTTCATGATCCTACTCAATTAAACAGACAGGGAAATGATATCGGAACTCAATACCGTTCTGTAATTTATTATAAAGATGATGCTGAGAAAGCAAAAGCTGAAGAAGCTATCAAAGTATCTCAGGAGTCAGGAAGATGGGCCGGAACTTATGTGACAGAATTAACTCAATTCGATAAATTCTGGGCGGCAGAACAATACCATCAGGGATATTACAATGAAAACCCAACACAGCCTTACTGCAGCGCTGTGGTAGGTCCTAAAATCCAGAAGTTTAAAAAGTATTTTGGTGAACTGGGAATGCTGAATGCAGAATAGGACTTTTTAAGTTTTGGCTAAAGCCGGATTGATAATGTATATTGGGTTAAACGGACTAAAGTCCGTTCCTATTGATATCTACCGAATAGCTGCCAACCGATACAAAATAACAGAAGCGAAGAGGAAATCTCTTCGCTTCTTGTTTACGCAAAAATAATTGTTTATATGAAAAAACTAATATCCCGGGTTTTGAGTAAAATCCTTTGAGGCATCAAGAGTTGCCTGAGGAATAGGGAAAATTCTTCTGTAAGGCTGGGTAGCTGCTTTTGCAGTTCCCGGTAAATCAAATTTTCCGAACCTGATCATTGCCTTTCTTCTGTACATCTCCCAATACAGTTCATATCCTGATTCTTTAAATAGAGTATTTTCATCCAGAGAAGTAAGTGCTGCACCAGGAGCATTATTCTTTAAAGCATCATTTGTTCTTGTTGTTCTTAATTTATTCACATCTGACAAGGCTGCTGATATATTACCATTTCTCAGGAAAGCTTCAGCTCTCATCATATAGATCGTTCCTAATCTGTATAATGGAACATCCATTCCGCTTGTTCCGTTGTTTCCGTAACCAGGATCAAATTCAAACTTGAAATTTCTTACTCCTCTGTTGATCTGAGCCTGTGTGAATACCGCTTCTGAAGGATTATCAAAATTGAGTTCCGGAGTAAAATCTGCAGCAAGCGTCGTGTTTTTCTCTGTGAACAATTTATATACTTTGATTCTTCCGTCTGCGGTAAGATCAAAGTTACCATTGGCCAGAATTTTAGGTCCATATTGCTGACCAACCTGTAATCCTCTGTTGAAGTGGAACCATGGTTTTCCTGTTCCTTCCACTTTGCTTGTTGATGGTACACTTACATCCGTTCCGTCATTTCTGAACCATGTTCCGTCATCATACTGATAGGTTCTCTGGAAACGTGGATCATCATGATTTCCGTTCCATGAATAATAGAATTCCGGAGTAACACAAGATGCATTGGTCCCTCTATTATCCGGTGATGGCTTCTGGATTCTTTCCATAGACATATACGCGAGGTCATTGTCTGCATTTCTGTTTGAGTTCTTTTTCTGAACAATAGTAAAGATCATTTCCTTACTTGTATCATTGTTGATATCAAAATTGTGGAAGTAATTTGATTCTAAACTAAAAAAACCGCCATTAATCAGCATATCAGAATACTTGATCACCATATTCATGTCATTCCCTCCTCCACTTAAAGCCTGTTCCTTAAAATTGAAAGTACCTGCTGTTTTATTCTTTAAAACAGCTCTGTTAAGATACATATCAGCTAACAATGCATATGCAGCCTGTTTTGTAAACCTTCCTGCGTGGGTGTTCTGAGTTTTAATATCGGCTAAGTTGGGAATAAGTCCCTCTACTTCAGTAATTAATGCATCAATGGTAGATTCTGCCTTTCTGATCTGAATGGGAGCATTTAAATTATCCGGATCTCTATACGGAGCCTGTCCGTACAAATCGATTGTTGTATACGTGTAAAATGCCAATAACCCTTTGGCTTCTGCCAGAAATAAAGTTTTATTATTGATATTGCTTTTGCTGATACTTCCTATAGCAAATATAGATTTTGTAATTCCTGAGTTCAGCTGATTCCAGGTGGTTTTTACCACATCATTATTGGCATCCCAGGTAAATTCGTGCATGGCTCTCCACTTACCGCCATCTCCCCAGTCACTTCCTCTTGTTGGCAGAATGGCTTCATCAGTAGAATATTCCTGTAAAGCAAATACACTTCCATGATCTACAAAAGTTCCGTCACCAAGCTGTCCGTAAGCAGCAGCAAGAGAGGCTTCAGGATCTGCATTTTCAGTTCCCATTACCTCATCAATCACTTTTTCATCCAGATTGGTACATCCTACTAAAGACATCACTGCGATAGACAAAACGATTTTATTTATATTTAAAAATTTAGATTTCATGTTTTCTTTTAACTTAGATTAAAACTTAATAGTAGCTCCCAGAATGAAGGTTTTTGCAGACGGATATGTTGTATAATCAATTCCTAAAGACTGATTTCCCTGCACCTGCTTGTTGGTGTCAACAAGTGGATCATAACCTGAATAGCTGGTAATGGTGAACAGATTCTGTGCGCTTACATACAAATTGATACTCTTCAAAAATTTCAATTGATTCATGTCAAAAGTATACCCCAATCTTACGTTGCTTAAGCGGATAAAGTCTGATTTTTCAAGATATAAAGAAGATAATTGCGGCTGATTGGTAAAGCTTGCTCCTGAATCATAATATTTCTTCAGCACGTTTCTGTCTGAAGCTAAATTATTGATATTCAAATCCAAAGCCGTATTATTCACAAGATAACCTCCTGTTTGTCCAATGAAAGAAAATGCAAAATCAAACTTCTTGTACTTCATGTAAGAATTGATTCCGAAAGTAAAATTAGGAATGGCTCCTTCAAAAATCTTCCTGTCATTCGGATCAATCTTTCCGTCTCCGTTCAGATCTTCATAAATGTATTTCCCGTTGGCATCAATTCCTAAATAATTATACATATAGAAAGATCCTGCTTCATACCCGTTTCTGTAGATATTTGCGGTAACTCCTGAAAGTCCGGGACCTGAAACTTCACCAGAATTAATTCCTGAAACCGGAAGATCTTTCACCACATTATTTACCGTAGCTCCATTAATGTCAAGATTCCATGTAAAGTTTTCATTTTTAATAATTTCTGAGCCCAGAGAGAATTCAAAACCTTTATTTACAATTTTTCCATCCGCATTCAGCCAAACGAAATCTGTAGGACTTAATGGGGTGGAAGGAATAAATAATATCGGGTTTTTAGTTGTTTTGTTGTAGTACTCCAATGAACCATATAATTTGTTTCTGAATAAGCTGAAATCCAGTCCGATATTGGTTTGTGCTACGACTTCCCATTTCAGATTGGGATTGGGTGTTCTTACCACCTGAACTCCATTGATCAGGTTTAAATTATCATATAAATAATACCCTGCACTCTGTGATAACAGGTAACTTGCTTTTGTAATTTTATTGAGAACTTCCTGATTTCCGGTTTCTCCCCAGCTGCCTCTTAGTTTCAATTCATTGATAAAAGAAACATCTTTAAGGAAATTTTCATTTGAAATAGTCCATCCTGCAGCAACTGACGGGAAATATCCATATTTATTGTTATCTCCAAAACGTGTGGAACCATCTGCTCTTAAAGAAGCTGTTAAGAAATATTTTTTATCAAAATTATAATTTACTCTTCCAAAGTAAGACTGCAGTTCATTTTCCTGAGAAGTTCCCGGTTGTGGAATAAACACATCCCCGGAATATCCCGGGTTAATTTCTGGTGCAATTCCCGCTCCCTGATTCACAAAGTTTCTTACCCCAAGATAAGTAGCAGTAGCTTTAAACTTCTGATAAGAAAAACCTCCTAATACGCTGAAATTATGTCTGTTTAAACTAAGATCATACGTTAAATAATGTTCCAGAAGAATATTATAAGAATCAAGATTGGCCTGAGAATAAATTCCTTTTGGGCTTCTGTCCGTAATGTTCGGGAACATTGTGGTATTTCTTTCGGATAAGCTTCTGTCAACCCCTAAATTAAATTTATAATTCAATCCCGGTAAGATTCTCAGTGTTGCTTCTGTGTTCCCCAACACCCTGAAAGTATTCGTCTTATCTTCGTAAACGCTCAATAAATAAAGTGGATTGTAATGGGCGTTCATGTTGAAATTGGTATAATTTCCGTTTTGATCATACACAGAACGTGTAGGATTTGCCATTAAAGCATGGATAATAAGCTGTCCGTCAGACCCGGCATTTCCACCATTGGGAATTCCTGTTTCTCTGATATCACTTGCGGTAAGGTTTAACTTAACCTTTAGTCTTTTGTTATCAAAGAAAGACTCTTCCGCATTCAAACGGGCGGTTGTTCTTTTAAAGCTGCTGTTCAGCACAATACCATCCTGATCCATATGAGAAAGGGATGCAAAATAATTCCCTGTTTCTGTGGCTTTTGAGAATGAAACAGAATGATTGGATGAAACTGCATTCCTGTAAATCTCGTCCTGCCAATCTGTATTTCCGCCATGGTCATAAGATTTATCAATTCCTGCAGCTCTGTACTCATCCGCAGTCATTAAATCTAATTTCTTAATCACTGAAGAAAAACCTAAATACGTATCATACGTAAACATCGGCTCTCCTTTCTTTCCTCTTTTTGTGGTTACCAAAACTACCCCGTTTGACCCTCTTGCTCCATAAATTGCGGCAGCAGAAGCATCTTTTAAAACCGTGATGGATTCGATGTCACTTGTATTCAAAAAGTTGAGTGGATTCTTTGCTGTTGTATTTCCCAACCCCACATTCGGGCTTTGTGCACTCACCGGATCATTATTCAAAGGAATACCATCTACAACGAATAAAGGTGTGCTTCCGCTTCGGATGGAACCAATACCTCTGATGGATACATTCACTCCGGCTCCAGGTTCTCCACTCGACTGAACGATACGGACACCAGCTATTTTTCCCTGCATCAGGTTATCCACGGAAATATTCATCCCTTCTTTAAAATTCTCCGCTTTCAGCTGGCTTACCGCTCCCGTTAAATCAGATTTTTTCTGAGAACCATATCCTACCAGAGTTACCTCTTCAATAGACGTTGATTCTTTTTGGGATTCTAATTTTACAGAAATCGAAGTACTGGAGATTTTTACAAGCTGCGTTCCATATCCGTCATAAGAAACAGATAAGGTCTGCCCTATGCTGGCTGAAACTGAGAAATTTCCTGATGCATCGGTAGAAATAGTTTCACCCGTTTCTACAACAGTGACTTTGGCGCCTTCTATTGCAGAACCGTTCTGATCCGTTACGTTTCCGGAAATGGTTTCGTTTACCTGCGAAAACACAGGATAGTTTGAAGTAAATCCTTTAGCATCAGCTTGGTGGGCCACCAAAAAAATTAATGCAACCGGGATTAGCTTTTTAAACTTAAAAAAATTAATTTTGTGGTACATATCAATAAGTAAAGTAATTGCAAGACGTTACATTGCTTATCAAAAAGCCGCTGTTGTTCCCGCAACAGTGGTTTTCGTTTCAGGCAACTGTTAGTTTTTATTTCGGCATACAAAGTAAAAGGATCTGCCACAAATCTATTTTAACATAATATTATCTTAAAGTCAACAAAATATAAATATCTCAAATTGAGAGAATAGAAATAGACTAAATATCAAATCCTTATACGACTCTATTTTTCCAATATTCACAGAATTTTAAAAATTACTTAACATAATATACAAGTCATTACCTGCAAAGAGTGATTAATTTTGTATGTAAAATGTATCGAAATGAAAAAGGCTGTTTTACTGGGCTACTGTTTATCTTCATTTAACCTATTCTGGGCACAATCTCAACCTCTCAGTGATTTAAAGATTAATGAAATTCAGGTTATTGGCTCTCATAATTCCTATAAAAAAGCTATTCTTCCTGAAGTATACAGTTATTTATCCCAGAAAGACATTCTCAATGCTTTACCCAGGATTCAGTACGAGCATATTCCTATCCCCCAGCAACTGGATCTCGGACTTAGAAATCTGGAAATTGATATCTATGCAGACAGCAAAGGAGGAAAATATGCCCATCCGAAAATTCTGGATCTGGTAAAGACCACCGAACCGTTTGATCCTGAAGGCAAAATGAAAAAGCCGGGTTACAAGATGATTCATATTACGGATATTGATTATCAGACATGGTATTATACATTGGAAGGATGTCTTAAAGATTTGAAAAAATGGTCAGACAAGCATCCTGATCACGATCCGGTTTTTATAATGCTTGAACCTAAAGATGGAAAGGCCAATCAATTTGGAACAGAGCCGGAACACTATACTGCAAAACTTTTTGACGATCTGGATAATGAACTGAAAAAGTACCTGGGAAAAGATAAAATTATCACTCCGGATGATATCAGAGGCTCTTATAAAACACTGAACGATGCTGCTTTAAATAAAAACTGGCCTAAAGTAAAAGACGTAAAGGGAAAATTCCTTTTTGTAATGGATAATAACGGAGAAAACAGAGACCTGTATGCAAAGGATCATCCTTCATTGAAAGGCAGAATGATTTTTACCAATTCTACTCCGGGAACCCCAGAGTCTGCTGTCTTGTTCATGAATGAACCAAAGAAAGATGATGCTATGATTAAAGATCTGGTAAAAAAAGGATATATCATCCGTACCAGAGCAGATGCGGATACGATGGAAGCAAGAAGTGAGGATTATTCAAGATTTGAAAAGGCAAAAGAAAGTGGAGCACAGATTATTACAACGGATTATTATTATCCCAGCAAATTATTCAAATCCAACTATAAGGTAAGTTTTGACAACAACACCTATGAAAGAAAGAATCCTTTGGCAGGAAAGTAGTCCTGTTTTGCTGTTAGATTTATAATTGAGGAGGCCGTCAGATTGACGGCCTTTTCTTTCTTATTTAAACACGAATGACACAAATACTTTTCACAAATAGACACAAATATCATATGAGATAAAAATGAATATTTAGGAAACATCTCAACTTACAGCTTTATTATTTCTTTTCTTTTCAAATCTATTTCAAAATGATCTGCTGAATCTCCGTGAGAGAGTAATGAAAGGATTTTAAAAACTGATTGTACTTGCTTAATAAATAAGTTTTCTTTCGGATCATTTTCCTGATATAGTTTCACTAATATTTGATACTGCTCCAGCCTTTCTTTGGGAATATCCCTTTTCGCAAGCTCATCTGCAGCTTGAAATTTATACAGATCCAGCAGCAAATCATCAAAAGACCACTTTTTAAAGGTTTCAGATCTTATTCTCTTCTCTTTCAGTTGATCCTTATTTTGGATGAGTAACAACAGATCTTCACCATTCAGCCTGCTTCCTTTTTGAATAAACTCTTTTGGCCAGTCATCAGGAATCATTCTTAGCCGAACCAACTCTTTTAAATGAAAAAGCATAAAATCATGATACGATTTTGTTTTTAAAATCTCTTTATTCCAAAGTATTTTGGTTGTATCATGTTCTAAAGCATCATATTCTTTTTCGTACAGAGGAAACAATTCATCAAACCTCGGAACATCATTTACGACTTCGGTTTGTACCTCCATCCTATCAGGAGATTGTATAGTCAGAATTTTATAAGCAGGTAAATAGGCGGCCAGTGAGGGAACCTGAACATTGACCAAAACATTCTCACCAAATTGTCTGATTCCTGTATCATTACTATGCATATGCCCTGCAAAATGAATCTGTAATCCTGCTTCAGCAAATACTTTTGCGACTTCTTCCTGCGGAACACGCTCCAGCTGCCACTTTTTTTCTCCCAACAGGTTTTTAATTTCGTTAGTTGCCCCATCATTAAAATCAATCATCGGATAATGGGTAAATGCAATTAAGGTTTTCTTGTTTTTCTTTGCTTCATCAGCAAGTTTCCTTACCCACTGTATTAAATGCTGTTTGTTGGTCAGCACATTATTATAACCAATACTTGCTCCTTTATAATTGGAAGCATTGTTAGGATTCTCATTGATATTTTTCGGAATATAGGTATTTCCATCTATAGCAACCACCCACACATCTTTCACAGGTTCAACAACATAACTCAAATCCGGAACAGAAAAACCTTCGGCCACTTCATACATTCTTTTGGAATAATCTGCAGACTGCAACCCTTTTTTGTAAGTATAATTTTCAAAAGAATTATGATCAAAAGGGGTACTCCAGAATAAATCTTCTTTTTTAGGATAGAAGCCAAAATCTCTTAATTCATTCAATATTTCAAGATATCCGGATTCTGCGATATCTTTAGTGATCACTTTATCCGATGATTTTCCGATATTTTCTTTGCTGTAAATTCCAATCTGTTTCCCATTTTGTCCAAGGAAATCATCTTTCCCTCCATCGTTTTGAAGCGGTCCAACGGGATCGTGATTTCCTGTTGTCAGATAAAAATTAATCCCATATTTCTGATGATACTGTTCTAAAATTCTATGAAGCCCACGAAGGTTATAAGCCTGCCCATCATCAGAAAAATCACCAGGCATGGCTACGATTTTAATTCCTTTCGCTGCAATATCATCCAAAGCCTTGAGAAAAGCAAAATAGTTCTCATTAAAAATTCTTGTGGAATGCAATTGAGAATCCATCGTTCTCATAATCGTGGGTTTCTCCGTTTTAGGGTTCATAATTCCCTTGAAATCATGATCCGAAAAACTGCCGTACAGATCCTGAAAATGTACATCAGAAAGAAATGCGATCTGTACAGGCTGCTGCGCCGATAGAAACGTAGATATAAAAATTAAACAGGAGAATATTCTTTTATTCATCTTAAAATAAGACGAAATTACAGGAATAGATGGGTAATTGTTTTAATTGAATTTTAAATAATTGTGAAGGAAGACTATTCTTCTAATTCTGCATTTTGTCCTGCATAATTTTCTAATATTCTTTCAGAAACATCTCTTAATGTCTTTTCATTTTCAGGGTGCTTTCCAAAACTTGTAAAGAATTCTACATGATTATTACTTTTATTATACCAAACTTTTCCTAAGGAATTTGCAACGGTCAATGTGTCGGGTCTCATAATTTTTTTGAAATACTTAAACATATATTGATTCATCGGAACTACCTCCACTTGAGAGCCTAGAGAACTACTATCAGTTGCCATATATTTATCCTTATCCCAATACATATACGCTTTATCAATAGCAGAAGAACCCCAGCCCGAAGTAAAACCTATAGATTTAGAATTTTTATTATTAGAAAAAACAACACCACCTGTAACGAGAAATAAAATAAAGGTCATTTCTAAAATACCTAATCCATTTTTTTTCATAAAATCAGGTAATGGCCAAGTTGGCGATACAGTAATAATTATTTGTTGAAATTTATCAGATATATCTTTAAAGCTTAAACCAAAAGTATTTGTTGCGTGTTCTCCTTCAAGACTTACTCGATCACAAAAGTCAATAAAATTATTATATCCTATATACTTACTTAGGCAATCTAAAGCAATATCATCAATATTATAATCTTCATTTTCTTGTACTAGACTTGTATAATATCTTGTATATGACCTTTCATCTCTTTTAAAATCATATCGTTCTTCAAAAAGAGAACTCAAATAACCAGAAACAGAATTTTTACTCCCTCGTGGAAGCTCTTTTTTTGCTGTCTCGAATACAGTTTTCATTAAAAATCTTTTCTTCTCATACATAATTTTTCAGGTATTAATTATTTACTGTCCAAATTAGACAGAAACAAGACATAAAAATTGCGGTTTTCCGTAAAAACCAACAACTTACATTATTTCCATCTGTCAATCGCCTGTCTTAATATTCAGGATTTTCTATCAGATATTTGTAAAAGAAATCAGGAACAAAAAACAAAATCTAAAAACCTTGATTTCAAAAATCACCAGATAAAGCGGAGGAAAACTCCGGGTTGGGAAGCAGATGTTTCTCCTCCGTTTTTGAAGGTTCACTTCCCAAAAAATTTAGAAGCGCTTCAATTTTTTTTAACCGTATAACACTATCTGCGATCTGCTTCGCAGGGAAGAATACGAATGCTTTAACAATAAATTTTTTGAACCATGTTAGAAATTATATTAATGCTATTCGGTTTAGCATTCTCAACCAATAATACTAATGCTGCAACTGCAAATGATAATAACCCAACAACTGAAACTGTTCAACCTCAAAGTGGTGCTTCAGATCCCGGAGGGTCCACAGGGGAAAGTGGGGGAAGCGATACGGGAGGGGAAACAGGACAAATAATACCTCCAAGAAAATAACAAAGAAAGCGGAAGAATTATCTTTCGCTTTTTTTATTAAATTTGAAAAAAAACCATTGAAAGCTCATATATCTTTTCTATTAATATTATTCCTTCTATTTTCTTGCTCAAGAAAAAAGCCATCAGTAACCGATCGAATAAATTACGATAAAGGTTATGATTATTTAGAGGCATCCAAAAAAGACAGTGCATTTAAATATTTTAATAAGGCAAAAGATGATTTTATTCAAAAAGGATATCCTTCTTATGCAGGCAATTGTTTAGTACTCATGGGAATTATCCAGTGTGAAGCTGGAGATTACTATGGAGCGCAAGAAACAGCTCTATCAGCGATTAAATTCCTAGATAAAAAAAAGGATTCGGTAGAAATTGTTTCCAATTACAATAACCTTGGTGTTTCTTGCCAAAAATTAAAAGATTATAAAAGAGCTGCAGAATTTTACAACCAGGCTGCACTATATGCTCAAAATCCTATTGAACAATTCACTCTTCTTAATAATAAGGCCGTTTCATTTGTATATTTGAGAGATTACGATAAGGCAATTAATATTTACAACAGAATTTTATCCTCTTCTAATATCGATAAAAACTCTGTCATTTTCTCTAAAGTTTATGATAACCTTGCCTTTGCAAAATTTCAACAAAATTCTAAATATAATGCCGAATATGAACTGAACAAAGCCTTACATATACGAGAAAGCATAAAAGATACCGATGGACTAAATGCCAGTTTTTCTCACTTAACTGAATTTTTTGAGAATCGCGATCCCACAAAAGCTCTTTTTTATGCAAAAAAAATGTTCCAGACCGCTTCAGTTAACAATAGTCCTGATGATAAATTAGAAGCCCTCCAAAAAATAATACAATTAGAAAAACCTGAAAATATAAAAACAACTTTCAAGCAATATCAAAATCTGAAGGATAGCTTAGAAACAGCCAGAAATAAGTCTAAAAGTCAATTTGCTTTAGAAAGATATGACTCTGAAAAACTCAAAAGAGAGAATGTAGAAAAGGATAATAATATTCTAAAACTTCTGTTTGGAGTAGCTGCATTAATTGTTGCAATAATATTTATCGTAATTGGTTACAGAAGAAGACAATTAAAATTAAAACAAGAAAAAGAGATCGAGGTAAAAAACACCCAGCTTAGAATATCGAAAAAAGTCCATGACGTAGTTGCCAACGGCATTTATCAGGTGATGACAAAGATTGAAAACCAGGAAGATTTTGACCGGGATAAAGCGCTTGACGAACTGGAATTTGTGTATGAAAAATCAAGAGATATTTCCTATGATAAAATTGGCGAAGAAAAAGAGTTCAGTAAAGTAATTTCAGAACTTATTGCTTCCTTCAATAGTGAAACTGTAAAAACATTTACTGCAGGAAACAGTCCTGCAATTTGGGAAGCTATTTCTGCTACAGTTAAAGACGAAGTTCACCAAATGATTCGTGAGCTGATGGTGAATATGAAAAAACACAGCCATGCCAGCCATGTGGCCGTGAAGTTTGAAAAAATAAACAATCTCGTTGAAATTCAATACAAAGACAATGGAATAGGAATTTCCGGAGACCTTATTTATAAAAATGGTCTGCGTAATACGGCATCCCGCATAGAAACGATTAACGGAACTATTACTTTTGACACAAAAATTGAAAAAGGGCTGAAGGTAAATCTTTCATTCCCTGTTTCCTAATCATATAGTCATGTTCAAAAAAGTTTTAATCGTTGAAGACCAGGAAATAATGAACCAGGGAATCCTGAATACGATAAAAGAATTAAATATCCCTAATTTTGATTATGTAATGTATTGTGATGAAGCTTTAAGCAGGATCAGAACAGCTTTGGAAAAGAAAAGTCCTTACGATCTTCTTATTGCTGATCTGTCGTTTGAAAAAGATCATATTCCTCAGCAACTTCGTTCCGGGCAGGAACTTATTTCTGAGGTAAAAAAGGTTCAGCCTGGATTAAAAATAGTTGTGTTTTCTGTAGAAAAGAAAGCCAAAATAATTGATGATCTGTACAAGATATATCAGGTTGACGGATTTGTAAGCAAGGCAAGGCGTGACGGGCAGGACCTGAAAAACACAATACGGAAAATCTTTAATGGAGAGACTGTAATTCCACAGGAAGTTCTGAATACAATGCGCCATATTTCTTCTGAGTTTGATGTGTATGATATGAAACTACTTGAACTGCTTGCCAAAGGACACAAACAGAGTGAAATAAGTACCTATCTGAAAGACCACCGAATGACACCATATGGGATCAGATCTATTGAAAAGAGATTGAATGAACTTCGGGACAGCCTTGGCGCAAAAAATAATATTGAAATGATCGTAATCTGTAAAGATATTGGCCTCATCTGATCCTATCTGTTGAAAAGATTTTTTTCGCCCTTTTTACGGGATCACGTAATGATGAAATAATAAATGACTATACTTTTGAGGTCTTAACCTATTTTTTTAATTAAATCGTATAACCATGTTCAAAAAAGTTTTAATCGCCGAAGACCATGAAAGCATCAATATTTCCGTTCAGAAAACCCTTGAGGATCTTAAAATCCCCAACATTGATTATGTTTATTATTGCGATGATGCCATAGGTAAAATCCAGAAAGCTTTACGGGAAGAACATCCCTATGACTTATTGATTACAGATCTTTATTATGAGGAAGATCACCATGAACAGAATCTTAAAGACGGAAAAGACCTCATCAGAAAAGCAAAAGAGATACAGCCCAATTTGAAAATCATAGTATTTTCGGCAGAACATAAAACGGGAATTATAGAAAATCTTTTTTCAGATTATCAAATTAACGGTTATGTTCGTAAAGCCAGAAACGATTCAAAAGACTTGAAAAAATCAATTACCTCAGTGTACATTGGTGAAGAATATTTATCTTTTGATCTCAAGCAGGATATGAAAAAGCTCAACAGCTATGAGTTTTCTACGTTTGATATCACACTTGTTTCTCTGCTTTCCAAAGGAGTTTTACAAAAAAATATTCCTATACATCTCGAAGAGAGAAACATTAAACCCGCCAGTCTCAGCAGTGTGGAAAAAAGATTAAACAGCCTGAAAGAAGATCTGCAAATAAACAGCAATGAGCAGCTGGTAGCCTTCTGCAAGGATATCGGAATTATATAAAAAACATTTCATTTCACTTAGAACCTTTCAAAAAATTTGAAAGGTTTTTTTATTTTTTGCCCATTTTACGGAAACCCGTAACGGACCAAAATTTAATGCTCATATTTTTGGACTGTTAAACAATAAACAATTTTTATTATGAAAAAGTATTATGTAAACAAAAAGGCTCAAGCCAATGGAGACCATGAAGTGCATCATGAAGACTGCATATATCTTCCAAATGTTGATAACAGAAAATATTTAGGGATATTCTCTTCATGTAAAGATGCAGTAAAGGAGGCAAAAAAAGATTATTCGAAAGCGAATGGATGCAAAACATGCTCTAATGAATGTCATACAAGTTAAAAAAACAGTAATCATGGGAAAATTCGTAATCACACAAAGAATCAACAACGAGTATCAGTTTAATCTGAAGGCCGGAAATGGCGAAATTATTTTAACCAGCGAAGGATATGTTCAGAAAGCATCCTGTCAGAAGGGAATTGAATCTGTAAAAGTTAATTCACAGGATCTGTCAAGATACGACAGAAGAGTGGCTAAAAACGGAAAAGATTATTTCGTGTTAAAAGCAAGAAACGGTGAAATTATTGGAAATAGTCAGATGTACAGCACAAAATCCGGAATGGAAAATGGCATTGCTTCCGTAAAATCAAATGCTCCAACGGCAGAAATCGTTGACGAAACTTTAAAAAAATAAAAACTATGGATCTTAAAATTAAACTTGAGCAACTGCATCAGAAAGTAGTAGGCCTTAAAGACCAGATCGGAACAGAAGAAGCTACAAAAAATGCTTTTGTAATGCCTTTCATACAAATTCTGGGTTATGATATTTTCAATCCTACGGAAGTAGTTCCTGAACACGTCTGTGATATTGGGACAAAAAAAGGAGAAAAAGTGGATTATGTAATCAAAAATAATGATGAACCCATCTTCATCATTGAATGTAAGCACTGGAAAGAAAGCGCTGATGCACATAATTCGCAGCTTCACAGGTATTATCATGTTTCTAAAACAAGATTTGGAGTTTTAACCAATGGAATTGTGTACAACTTTTATACGGATTTGGAAAAGCCTAATATTATGGATGAAAAGCCGTTTTTTACCATCAATATTGAGGATCTGAAAGACAGTTCTATTAAAATTCTGGAAAGCTTTACCAAGAAAGATTATAATCTAGAAAGTATTCTTGATTCTGCAGAAGCATTAAAATATATCAAAGCCATTAGAAAAGAATTTGAAAAAGAGATCGAAAATCCATCTGATGAATTGGTAAAACTATTAGTGAACCGTTTCTTTGAAAAGCCTTTAACAGCCAATAGAATGGTTTCTTTCAAGGAATATGCTAAAAAGGCATTGACCACTTCTATTAATGAGTCGATCAGCTTCCGGTTAAAATCTGCATTAAGCATCAATGAACAAATAGAAAAAAGAGAAGACGATGTGAAAACATCACAGTCTATCGATCAAAATAACGATTCTAAAATTGTAACTACAGAAGAAGAGCTCGAAGGTTTTCAAATTGTAAAAGCTATTCTAAGGGAGAAAATTCCATCTTCAAGAATTGCTTACAGAGATACTCTTTCCTATTTCGGGGTGTTGTTGGATGATAACAACAGAAAGCCACTTTGCAGATTACATTTTAATACAACGAATAAATATCTGGAGACTTTTCACAACGGAAAAGAAGCAGGAGAAAAGATGTTATTAAATACACTGGATGAGATCTACAATTATAGAAATCAGCTTCATCAGACCCTGGAAAATTACAATTAACCATGAAAAAACTAATACCCTTCATTATATTTACCTTCAGCTTACTTCTTTTAAATTCTTGCATAAAAGCCAATGACAATGCAGGACACGGCGGAAGATGTACAGGTTCTTCCTATTGCACAGCCTGCTCTAACTGCTCAAGATGCGGGCACTGTAGTGGCGGTGGAACCTGTGGCGTTTGTGGAGGTGGATCTTCCGGAAGAAGCTCATCATCGGGTAGTTCCAGTAAAAAAAGTAAGTCTGGAAAATACAAACCTTCTGATTCTTATAAATCCTCCAAAACAAAATCAAGTAAACCACCAAAAGTATTTATTGATGAAGTTAATTTCAATATTAATTCCAACAACAGATACATTGCAGGAATACAAGCAACAAATATTTACGAGAAACCATCCTTAAAATCTAAAATAATAGCAACAGTCTCTAAAAGGGCCAAATTGATTGAACTTTCAAGAGATGGTTCATGGTACAAGGTACAGGTAAAATCAAGTAGAACAACAGGATATGTTCATTATAAAGATATAAAATAATCAAAAAAATGAAACCATTTCTCACCTTCTGTGCGTTATGTTGTTTCTTCGGTATTTTCAGACTTCCTATAGAATATTATACTTTCCTCAGAATTCTTATTTCCATTGGAGCTTTATTAGTTTTATACAATACTTTAAGCTTTAAACAACACTATTTCAGTATACTATTTCTAATCATTCTCATTCTTTTCAATCCAGTTTTTCCTTTTTATTTATATCGGAAAAGCATTTGGGTCCCGATTGATATCATCACAGGAATTTTATTTCTGCTGATCAATTTCATAGAAAGAAAAGAACAAAAAAAGGAAGAAGAAATTACAGAAGAAACTACAGAATCTTCATTACCCATTCATCAAAGAACTGTTTCAAGAGACAGAATTATTAATCCTAAAAAAACCAAAGAAGAATAGCCATCATGGAAAACAGTCATATAACAGAAAACCTCAAAGCTCATTTTTTACGATTGTATCAAATGGCTATCTGCGATGATGATTTCAGTGCATTAGAATTAAAAATGCTCTACAAATGTGCAGAAGAAAGGGGAATTCCATCCAAAAATTTAGATGAAATCCTTTTAAATCCTATCAATTTAAAATCATTGGTACCACAGACTATTGAGGAGAAAGTAGATTATTTATATGATCTCACCGTAATGATCTGGGCAGATGGAATTGTTTCGCCAAACGAATATTCTGCAATGCAAAAATACGTTCTGATGTTTGGCTTTTTGGAAGAAAATGTAACGGCAATTGTAGACTATCTCATTGAAGCCGTAAGAATCGGAAAGAACAAAAGTGAAATTTTATATGAATTAAAAAACTAACTCATCATGGACACCGCCAGTATAAAAAATTTATTCAAACTCAAATCCGTTCCGATAGAACCGAAACCGGAACCACTTCCCTCAAATAATGACACCCCAGATGATGAATCTCTGGAAGAAACCAGAAAGAGAACTTATCATGAATCAGGATATAGAGACAGTTCGCGAACCAACGGAAATCATTCTACGTTATCTATCTGCCTCGATGCCGTTTATTCCAAATTTCAGAACGAAGAAAAGGAAATGGTCGAAAAACAGAAAAATCTGAAAGAATCCTACGTCAACGAACAAAAAAACAGAGAAACTGAAATTAAGGCGCTGACAGTATCACAGGAAACAAAAGAAGAGCAGCTAAAAAACAAAAATATAGAAATTGAAAATCATCAGCATACAATTGAAAATTTGAAATCTGAAATCCTTGATCTACCCAGAAACCCGGAAAAGCACAATATAAAAGCGACAAGAGGAGCTTCTGCAAAATTCTGGATCGGACTTTTTCTCTTGCTTCCCATCACTTTATATTTAGGAACATTTTATATCTCAACTTCTTATTCAGCTTTTTTCAAAAGTTTTGATGCAAGAAGTACTGTTATTCAAAGTGTTTTGGATGCACAGGCTTTCAGCAAGGCATGGAACGAAGGAGTTATTGAAGGGGCTTTTGTAACCTTGATTCCGTTTGTGTTTCTCGGACTGGGTTATTTGATTCACATGTTTTGGGAGAATAAAACGAGAGCCAATTATATCAAACTGGGATTATTATTTATCGTAACATTTATTTTCGATTGCATTCTAGCCTACGAAATTGAGTCAAAATTATATGAATTAAACAAAACTTTTGAATCACCACCATTTGATATTAAAATTGCTTTTACCAAAATTCAATTTTGGGGAATTATTTTCGCTGGATTCATTGTGTACATTATTTGGGGACTGGTTTTTGACTTTGTAATGAAAGAACATCGTGAAAAAGATAAGATCAAAAACGAACAGGAAATCAGACAGAAGAGGATTGAGTTCTTTCAGGACAAAATCAATATTTTGAAAAAAGACATTGAAGAAATCCTTGCCAGTATCGGAACGATAAAAGAAACTGTTATCAAAACCCGGGGAAGAATCGAAGAGCTTCAAAATATTATTGACGGGGTCATTATTCCGACCAAAGATTACAAACTGTATGCTTCGGAATATGTTCAGGGCTGGATCACTTTTATCGGTGAAAAAATAGCAGTATCAAGAACGGAAAAACAAACAATGATTGATGACTGTATTGCAACTTACAATATTAATCTGGAAACTGTAGGGGCTAATTCCGACAATCAAAATTTAGTGTATTTATCATCTTTATAATTACCTGTCATGAAAAAAATATTCTACTTGTTAATGATCATTTCTTTGGTTTCTTGTTGCAAAGGTAAAAACGATGGAACAAACATAGTAAAGAAAGGTCCTATTGTTGATTCAAACAATATCAATATCAGCATTTTGATTGATTTATCCGACAGAATTGATCCTAACACAAATCCAAATCCTACAATGCAATATTTTCAGCGGGATACAGAATATATCAAAGCCATTGAAAAAGGATTTTTAAATCATATTAAATCCAAAAGAATCATCACATATGATGATCAGATGCAGGTATTCTTTAACCCGGAACCTTCAGACCCAAAAATGAATGAGCTTACAAAAGAATTGAAAGTTTCCTTCAATAAAGATATTCCCAGAAGTTATTTTGATTCTGTCGACAAAAAATACTCTGAATTGCCTTTAAATATTTATCAGTCAGCTATAAAAGATGGAAAATACGTTGGATCCGATATCTGGGAATTTTTCAAAAACAAAGTAAAAGATTATTGCATAAAAGATGATCACAGAAATATTCTGTTCATTTTGACCGATGGCTATATGTATCATCAAAACACCAAGTTTGACGAAAAAAAGGACAACTCTTATAAAACATCTTATTTAACAACCAAACTTATAAAAGCCAATAACTTAACAACCTCTGGTTTTAAAGATACCATTGAAAAAAATGGCTATGGATTTGTAAAAGCAAATGATGATCTCAAAAATTTAGAAGTAATTGTTCTCGGTATTAATCCTGAAAAAGGAAATCCTTTTGAAGAAGCAGTCATTAAAGAATATTGGGAAAATTGGTTTAAAGAAATGAAAATTAAAAAGTATCAGATCAAATCTGCTGATCTCCCCTCCAATCTGGAACCCATTATATTAAAAACGATTTCAGAAAAATAAAAACACTCTCCAATATATTTAACTATCAAAAAAGCGAAGAATTAAATTTCCTCGCTTTTATTTATTTTCTTATCATTTCCGTATGTGGAATATCATCTTCAAGATATTTATTCCCCGTATCTACAAATCCGAATCCACTATAAAATCTTAAAAGATAATCCTGCGCGGATATTTTGATTTCAGAAGTATGAAAACGGTTTTCTATTGTTTCTATAGCATATTGTATCAGCTGTTTTCCCAGACTTTTTCCTCTCGCCTGTTCGGTAGTCAAAACCCTTCCGAAAGAAGTTTCATCATACTTTATGCCCTTATCAAATACACGGCAGTATGCCAGTATCTGTCCGTTTTCTTCAGCCCAGATATGGACTCCTTTCTGGTCATAATTATCCAGATCAGGATAAGGGCAGTTCTGTTCAATAACGAAAACATCAATACGAGCTTTCAGTACAGAATACAATTCAGGAACGGTAAACTCATCAAAGGTTTTAATTTTCCAGACAATATTACTCATCGAAACTTATATTATTATTGGTTAAAAACTCATTGGTTTTTTGGATAAAATTAAGAATGTTATCTCCCCCCTCTTTCTTTTCTGCTGAGGTAACGTATAGTTCAGGAAGATCTTCCCAGGTTTTATGAAGCTCTGCTTTATAATCCTCAACATTCTTAACAGCAACATTGGGCTTTAGCTTATCAGCTTTAGTGAATACAATTGAAAAAGGTATTCCGCTTTCTCCACACCATTGTATAAATTCAAGGTCAATTTTCTGTGGGGTGTGTCTTATGTCTACCAATACAAAAAGATTGACAAGATTTCTCCTGTTCAGAATATAATTCGTGATCAGCTTTTCAAAATCCTTTCGCTGAACTTTTGAAACCTTTGCATACCCATAGCCTGGTAAATCGGTAAGATACCAGTTTTCATTCACTAAAAAATGATTGATCAGCTGGGTTTTCCCTGGAGTCTGTGATGTCTTAGCCAGGTCTTTATGATTCATCATTGCGTTGATCAATGATGACTTTCCTACGTTTGATCTTCCGATAAAAGCATATTCAGGAATATTGGGTTCAGGGCATTCCTGCCATTTTCCGCTGCTCTTTACAAACTCTGCTGTCTTGATAATCATTTTTGAATGTATTTTAGAAAAATAAACCATTAAGAAAAGCTCTTAATGGTCATTTTATGATGTTATTTATTAAACTTTATCTTTTATCCAGTTATACAGGATTTCATTGAATTCATCCGGTTTTTCCATCATGGCTGCATGGCCGCAATGATCTATCCAGAATAAATCCGAATTAGGAATAAACTTGTGCATGTCTTCTGCCACTTCCGGAGGAGTCACATTATCCTGTTTTCCCCAGATCAGACACGTAGGTGTTACAATCTTCGGAAGGTCGTTCAGCATATTGTGTTTGATGGCACTTCTTGCCAGCATTACTGTTTTTATTCCTTTCATTCTATCATTTACCACCCCGAAAACTTCATCTACAAGATCCTCTGTCGCAATCTTTGGATCATAGAAAACTTCTTCCGTTTTCTTTCTGATATAAGATCGGTCATTTTTCCTTGGAAAACTGTCCCCGAAAGTTCTTTCATATAATCCGGAACTTCCTGTAAGCACAAGATTTTTTACCAAATCTGGTCTTGCTAAAGTCAAGATAAGTCCCACATGTCCTCCCATTGAGTTTCCCATAATGGTAACCGGGCCTGAAATATGACTTTCTATAAACTTGATAATATATTTTGCGATAGTGGTAAGATTCGTATTGAGTACCGGCAGATCATAGATCGGCAGCTGAGGGACATATACTTTGAAGCCTCTTTCCGAAAAAAAATCTACCATCTTATCGAAATTACTCAAACCACCCATTAACCCGTGCAACAGCACTAATGGATGTCCTTCTCCCGCTTCTACATAGGAATATTTCTTTTCTTTTTTTGTACTAAATATCATAAAACGCCTTAATAAAGCCTTGCAAAAATACAAATTAAACCTCAAAAAAATTTTGATTATCCTAATTTAAGATAAAAATAATATAATATTCTCCTTTTTAACTTTTTTTTTCAAACACGCTTTATTATGGCTTAAATAACACTTTTTGCAAGTGTCTTCATATCAGTATTTTACATTATTAAGATTCAATCTTTAATAAAACTTATTAACATTGAGTCAAAAAGTGGGAAAAAGTGGGAAATTTTGGAAATTATTATATAAATTTGTCCCAAATGAAAAATTTCATTGGGACATATGAGTGTAAAATTGACGACAAAGGCCGCTTAAAAGTTCCTTCATCTTTAATTAAACAGATGGAAAACTTCGAAGACAAGGCATTTGTAGTCAAGAGATCTGTGTTCCAGCCTTGCCTGGAAGTCTATCCTATGAATGCATGGGACAAACTGATGGGCAAAATTAATAAACTGAACAGATTCATAAAAAAGAATGCTGATTTCATACGAATGTTTACGGCAGGAGTAAAGACAGTAGAATTGGATAATGCGGGAAGATTACAGATCTCCAAAGACCTGACGATTTTTGCAAATCTTCAAAAAGATATTGTGATTACCAGCGCGGGAGAGCTCTTCGAAATTTGGGACAAAGACGCCTATGAAAAGGTAATTGCCACCAATGAAGCTGATTTTGCAAGCCTTGCCGAAGATGTGATGGGCTCTTTCGATGAAGAATAACTGTAGGTTATTAATTGATTATTATTAAATAAAAAACACAATTAAGCATGTATCATAACCCCGTTTTGTTGAAGCAGAGTGTTGATGATTTGGTGACGAATCCTGACGGAATATATGTGGACTGCACCTTTGGAGGCGGAGGCCACTCCAGGGAAATTTTGAGCAGACTTTCTGATAAAGGGAGATTGTTCAGTTTTGACCAGGATCTGGATGCACTTAAAAATACAATTGATGATCCTAGATTTACATTAGTTAATCAGAATTTCAGATTCCTGGAAAACTCATTACTGATGTACGGAGTTCCTCAGGTAGATGGTGTTTTGGCCGACCTGGGTGTTTCTTCACACCAGTTTGATGAAGCAGACAGAGGTTTCTCTACAAGAAGCAATGCTCCTTTGGATATGAGGATGAACGTAATGCAGAACCTTGATGCCAAAAGAGTAATCAATGAATATGAAGAAAGTGAACTTGCAGATCTTTTCTATCACTATGGAGAATTAAGAGAAGCAAGAAAGCTGGCGAGAGAAATTGTTCACCATAGAAAAACAAAAAGCATAGATACCACGGAGGATTTGAAAAAGCTTTTCAGCTACATTCCGCCTCATAAGGTTAATAAATTTTATGCTCAGCTTTTCCAGGCGATAAGAATTGAAGTAAACCAGGAGCTTGAAGTATTAAAGGAAATGCTGGTACAGGCTTACAATGTTTTAAAACCGGAAGGAAGGTTGGTAGTTATTTCCTACCACTCTCTGGAAGACCGTTTGGTAAAAAGATTCCTGAAAAACGGAATGTTCGAGGGAGAGCCGGCAAGAGATATCTACGGAAATTATAAAAAGGCATTCGAATTGATAAAGAGTAAAGCAATCATTCCTGATGATCAGGAAATTGAAGAAAACTCAAGAGCAAGAAGTGCCAAAATGAGAACAGGAATAAAAGTATAAAATGTGAATGAGTGAATCGTCAATAGTGAATCATTTAACAAAATAAAATTGACCATTGACATGAAGTAAATTCACTGCGAAGCAAATTGATATAATAAATTGGCAAAAAGAACAACAAATCGCCCCCAGAAAAGACTCACTTTTATAGATATTATAAAAGGAAACTTTCTGAACCGTGATGAGATCAAAATACATTACAAGTATTTTCTCTTGTTGTTTATACTGATGATGGCCATGATTTATACCAACCATCTCGTCAATAAAAAAATTAAAATTGTAAACGCCTTAAAAGAGGAAACAGAAGAATACAAATCAAGAAACGCTTACGCCCAGAGTAAGCTGATCAAAGTAAAAATGGAATCAGAGCTGGGGAAAGAGGTTGCCCGGGATTCATTGATGACCCTGGAAAACCACCCTCACAAATTGCTAATAAAACTGGACAGTACAGATGCAAAAGCAAAATGAATACGACAATAAACGTAAGAAAACGTTACGATGGGGCTACCTCTTTGCAGTGGTAGCTTTGTGCGTGTTTGTAATGTTCTTGGCAAGAATTGTTGTTCTTCAGAATACCAATGTTCAGGAAATTAAAGACGATTACATTAATAAAAACTATCGTGAGGCCACTTTAAAGGCCGCCCGCGGTAATCTTTTTGCGTCGGACGGGTCTATTCTCGCAACCACAGTGATGCGATATGACATCTATCTTGACTTCAAAACGATGAAAGATACAGTGTACTCCAATAACATAGGAGCACTAACGGATTCTCTGAGCAAAATGTTCGGAAAATCCAGAGGAGAGTTCAGACAGAAATTTGACGAGCAGAAGAAAAAGAAAAATCAGTACTATACTTTGGTAAAAGGACTGGATTTCGATCAATATGACAGAATCCGAAAGTTTCCGATCTTCAAAAAAGGTAAAAATAAAGGGGGATTTATTGTTGATAGAAACTATAAAAGAGAATTAGCCACTTCAGAAATCGGAGCCGGAACCATCGGTATGGATAACGGAGAGCTTAGATCAGGGCTGGAAGGTGCTTTCTCTAAATATTTAACAGGAACTGACGGAAAAAGACTGGAGCAAAGAATCAACTCTTCCCAGTGGAAACCTATTGACTTCTGGAAAGTGCAGGAACCGGTAGACGGAGAAGATGTATACACTACCTTAGACCTTAGGATTCAGGATATTGCGCACTCCGCACTTGAGAAGCAAATGATTAATTTCGAGGCCAAACACGGTACCGTAATCGTGATGGAAGTAGAAACCGGAAAAGTACGTGCTCTTGTCAATTTAAGAAGAACAGATTCAGGAGATTACGAAGACTCTTACAACTATGCGCTGAAAGATAATATTGAGCCTGGATCCACCTTTAAAACCATTTCGCTTCTTGCCGCAATGGATGATGGATTTATTGATGAAAATACGACAGTAAATGTAGGAAACGGAGTTTGGGTCTATGCAAAACAGAGAATCTCTGACGGCCACGGAGGTGGAACTTACGATATCAGTGATGTATTGGCAAAGTCCAGTAACGTAGGAACTTCAAAACTAATCACAAAGTATTATGCAGAAAAGCCACAAATTTTCCTTGACCACCTGAAACGTTGGAAATTATTCGACAAAATGGATATCGAGCTTCCGGGTATCACAAAACCAAAGATCGTAACTCCACAAAATAAAAGATGGAATGCCGCAACGCTGGCTTCTATTTCTTACGGATACTCTTCCAATATCAACCTGCTGCAGTTGACAACCTTCTACAACGGAGTTGCCAATGGAGGAAAAATGCTTAAGCCTTTATTCATTGACAAAATCATGAAAGACGGAAAGGTGATGTACAATGCCAAGCCTGAAGTAATGGTAAATAAAATGGCTTCTGAGAAAGCAATTAAAATGATGACCAGTGCCTTAACCAAAGCTGTAGAAAAAGGAACAGGACGAAGCATCTTTACACCCAACCTGAAAATGGCAGGAAAAACAGGAACCGCAAGATTTGAATACTGGCTGCCTGGCCCAATGAAGTACCGTGCATCGTTTGCGGGCTTCTATCCGGCAGATGCACCAAAATACACTTGCTATGTCATGATTAGTGAACCTAATACGGCAAAAGGATTTTATGGAGGTTCCGTATCAGCACCGGTGTTTAAAGAAATTGCAGGAAAAACATTCCTGAAAACACCTCAGAATATCGAAAAAGAAATGCTTGTAGACAAAAAGGTAAACCTTAGCAAAATGGTTGAACCTAATGTAAAAGTAGCAGTAAATGATAAACAAATGCCAAATGTGGTGGGATTAATCGGTAAAAACGTAATCCCGCAATTGGAAAACTTAGGATACCGTGTCGACTATAAAGGAGTGGGAAGAATTAAAGAACAGTTCCCTCTGGAAGGCACAACGATCAGTAAGAACCAGAGAATTTATTTGTCTCTGCAAAATTAAGAACAAAGTTCCGCAAGGACCATTTAAAACAAAATAGGGCAAAGCCTTATTGATAAAGATGATTATAACAGAATTAGTAAACAGAATCCCAGTACTGCAAATTCACGGTGATAGCAACCGTGAGGTGACTGAATTGGTGATCGACAGCAGAAAGGTTACAGAAAACTCTCTTTACATTGCCATGAGAGGAACAGTGGTGGATGGTCACTCATTCATTGCATCTGCCATTGAAAAAGGAGCCGCCGCAATCGTTTGCGAAGAATTTCCTGAAACATTGACTGAAAACGTAACCTATGTTCAGGTAAAAGATTCATCTAAAGCTTTAGGTCACCTTGCTTCTAATTTCTATGGAAACCCTTCTCAGAAATTAAAACTGATTGGAGTTACCGGAACTAATGGAAAAACATCTGTTTCTACCCTTCTTTTTGATGTTTTCAAAAATCTGGGCTATGAATCTGCATTGCTTTCCACTGTTGAAATCAGAATCGGTGAAGAGATTATTCCTGCTACCCACACCACTCCTGATGTGATTACCATCAACAGGATTTTAGCGGAAGCAGTAGAAAAAGGATGTGAATTTGCTTTCATGGAAGTAAGCTCACACGGAATCGCCCAAAACAGAATTGAAGGATTACACTTCAAAATAGCAGGTTTTACCAACCTTACTCATGATCATTTAGATTATCATAAAACGTTTGAAGAATATTTAAAAACCAAAAAAAGATTCTTCGACCAATTAGAAGATACAGCTATTGCCATTACCAATGTTGATGACAAAAATGGGAATGTTATGCTTCAGAATACTAAGGCTGCAAAGAAGTCTTATGCTTTGAAAACCATGGCAGACTATCATGGAAAATTATTGGAAGTAGATTTCAACGGGATGCTGTTGAATTTCAATGGAAAAGAATTCTGGACAACATTAACCGGAAAATTCAATGTATACAACTTGCTGCTTGTATTCGGAATTGCTGCTGAACTTGGTTTTGAGCAGGATGAAATTCTTCAGGCGGTCAGTAAACTAAAAAGAGTTTCCGGAAGATTTGAAACCTTCAAATCCGATGGCGGAATTTTCTTTATTGTAGATTATGCACACACTCCGGATGCATTGGAAAACATTCTAGACAGCATCAATGATATAAGAACCAAAAACGAAAGATTAATCACTGTATTTGGGTGCGGAGGAGACAGAGACCACTCCAAAAGACCTGAAATGGGAAATATTGCCTCCAAAAAATCAACATTGGCAATCATCACTTCAGATAATCCGCGAACAGAAGATCCTGCACAGATCATCAAAGAAATTGAAGCAGGTGTTGAACCTCAGAACTTCAGCAAGTACACTTCAATTCCGGATAGAAGAGAAGCCATAAAGATGGCCATAAAGTTTGCAGAACCTAAAGATATTGTTTTAGTTGCCGGAAAAGGGCACGAAAACTATCAGGAGATCAATGGTGTGAAACATCATTTTGACGACAAAGAAGTAATTAATGAGCTCTGGAAATTAATGTCTAAATAGATTAAAAGATTAAACTCATTTAACGATTTAAAAATTTGATGATGACGAAGAATTTTGAAGATTTCCCGGTATATATCAAAAGTTTAGATCTTATTCAAAAAGTTTATGAGTTTCTTCAAAATCCAAGCTTTGAAAAAGAATTTGAATTTAACAACCAGATAAAAAGAGCGAGTTTTTCGATTAGTAATAATATTGCGGAAGGCTCAGAATATAATAACAATAGACAATTTATTAGATATTTAAAAATTGCAAAAGGCAGCTGTGCTGAAGTCAAAAGCATGCTGATTGTAAGTAAAAGATTAAAATTAGGTGACGAGAATAAAGCTGAAGAAATCATCATCCTTTCAAGAGAAGTTTCTTCAAACATATCAAAATTCATTAAGTATTTAAGTGAAAATATTGAGAAGCCCAATCTTTAAATCTTTAAATAAATTAAATTTTTAAATAATAAAAAAACAGAAACATGCTATACTATCTATACGAATATCTAACCAACCATGGAATCCACGTTCCGGGATTAGGATTGTTGAAATACATTTCCTTCCGTGCCGGAATGGCTGTACTATTCTCTCTGATTATTGCTCTTGTCTACGGAAAAAGAGTAATCAATTATCTGAGAACAAAACAAATGGGAGAATTGGTGCGTGATCTGGGATTGGATGGTCAGAAACAAAAAGAAGGAACTCCTACTATGGGAGGGCTTATTATCATTTTGGCAACCATTATTCCGGTATTGCTGTTTACCAGAATTACCAATGTGTATATTGTTCTGTTGCTGGTTTCAATGTTCTGGATGGGGGCCATTGGTTTCCTGGATGATTATTTAAAGAAAATCAAAAAAAACAAAGACGGTTTAAGTGGCAAATTTAAAATTGTAGGCCAGGTTGGTTTAGGACTGATTGTAGGAATCACAATGTATTTCCACCCGGACATCACCGTTAAAAGAAAATATGCAGATGCTAAAGTGGTGAACAGAAACAATGTAGAGCAAAACTTTATGCCTACTGAAAAAATTACCGTTTCCACCGTTCCTTTTGCCAAAAATAATGAGTTCGATTATAGTGGAATTTTATTCTGGATGAATGATAAAGATGCCCATGAGTGGGCATGGATTGTCTTTATTCCTATTGTTATCTTCATTGTAACAGCTGTTTCAAACGGCGCCAATATTACAGATGGAATTGACGGTCTGGCAGCAGGAACAAGTGCCATTATACTGTTATCGCTGGCTCTCTTTGCTTACCTTTCCGGGAACATCATCTTTGCAGACTATCTCAATATCATGTTCCTACCCAATATGGGTGAAACCACCATTTTTGCCGTAGCAATGGTAGGTGCGGTGATCGGATTCTTCTGGTACAATACCTATCCTGCACAGGTTTTCATGGGAGACACCGGAAGTTTGATGCTGGGAGGAGTAATTGCCGTTTTAGCCATTATTTTAAGAAAAGAATTGCTGATTCCTGTATTATGCGGAATCTTCTTAATTGAAAACCTGTCTGTAATGCTTCAGGTAGTTGTTTTCAAATACAGAAAAAGAAAATACGGGTTGGAATATGCCCAAAATAATAGACTATTCAAAATGTCACCATTACACCACCATTATCAGAAAGAAGGGTTCCACGAAAGTAAAATCGTGAACAGAATGATCATCATCGGGGTAATATTGGCAATTGTATGTCTGATCACATTAAAAATGAGATAAATTGTAAAAAGTAAGAATGTATTAACGTATTAATGATTACCACCAGGATACATGAATACAATATACATCAATACATAAATACAAAAATTATATGAAAATAGTTGTTTTAGGAGGTGGAGAAAGCGGATGCGGAGCTGCTTATTTGGCTAAAAAGAAAGGTCTGGAAGTATTTCTTTCAGATAAAGGAGCCATTAAGGATAACTATAAGCAGTTTCTTACCGAAAATGAAATTGAATTTGAAGAAGGAAACCACGATGAAGAAAGGATTTTAAATGCTGACTGGATCGTAAAAAGCCCGGGAATTCCGAAAAAGGCAGACATCATCAATAAAATTCATGAAAAAGGAATCAGACTTTCCTCTGAAATTGAATTTGCTTCTGAATTTACAGATGCAAAAATCATTGCCATTACCGGAAGCAACGGAAAAACAACCACTACTTCCCTGATCTATTATATCCTGAAAAATGACGGATTGAATGTAGGTTTGGGAGGAAATATCGGATACAGCTTTGCCAAGCAGGTTGCAGATGAAAACCATGAATATTATGTACTGGAAGTAAGCTCTTTCCAACTGGATGATATTCAGAATTTCAGACCTTATATCTCTTTATTGTTGAATCTGTCTCAGGATCACCTAGATCAGTACAACTACAACTATGAAGAATATGCTTTAGCAAAATTCCGAATCACTGAAAATCAGGAGAATGACAACTTCTTCATCTACAACAAAGATGATGAGATGAGTAAAAATCTTCTTGAAAAACTTGAAATAAAGGCTAAAATGATTCCTTTCTCAACCAAAGAGAAGTTACCTGAAGGAGGTTTCATCAATGACGATGAAATTATGGTAAAAATGAAGGATGAATTCTCAATGAAAGTTGATGAATTGTCTCTATTGGGAAATCATAATGTAGCCAACAGTCTTGCAGCATCCATTGCCGGTAAAATATTAAAAATCAACAATGAAAGCATCAGACATTCATTGATGACATTCCAGGCCGTAGAGCACAGATTAGAGTTTGTTACTGAAATTGATAGCGTAAAATATATCAACGACAGTAAAGCAACCAATGTGAACGCTACTTACTATGCTTTGGAAAGTATGAAAACCCCAACCGTATGGATTGTGGGTGGATTAGATAAAGGAAATGACTATACCGAAATTGAAGATTTAGTCAAAAGAAAAGTAAAGGCAATTGTTTGCCTTGGAGTAGACAACAAGAAGATCATAGACTTCTTTAAAGATAAAAAAGAAGTTATTTATGATACTTCAAGCATGGAAGAAGCGGTGAGAATTTCAAAATCACTGGCTAAAAAAGGCGATACGGTCTTATTATCTCCATGCTGTGCAAGCTTTGACTTGTTCAAAAGCTATGAAGACAGAGGACGCCAGTTTAAAGAGCAGGTATTAAAGTAAATGTAAAAAGTATTAATGATCATCAATTTCATCAATACATTTTACATCAGTACATGAATACAATAATTATGGACGAACAGAACACAGAAAGCAGATTTGAATTTCTAAAGGGCGATAAAGTACTTTGGATGGTCATCCTTGTGATCTCCATTTTCTCTATTTTCCCTGTATACTCTGCAAGTTCAAATCTTGAATACATTGTTAATAACGGGACTACAACTGGTCACGTTATCAAACATATGTTCTTTGTAGTCTTGGGATTAGCAATCATGAGACTGGTAGGAACCATAAAATATGAATACATCGGAAAGCTCAGCAGTATTCTGCTAGGCCTTATGATTGTTCTGCTGATTGTTACCATGTTTACCGGACAGACCATTGACGGAGCCAGTGCTTCCAGATGGCTGAAAATCCCGGGAACACCAATTTCCTTCCAGCCTTCATCATTTGCCTTTTTAATGCTAATCATCTATCTGTGCAGATATTTAACCAAAAAGATCACCAGAGAAAGGCTTCCGATAGAGAATATCATGTATATTTTCGGACCTATTCTGCTTGTTTTCGTACTGGTAGCAAAAGATAACGGTTCTACAGCATTGATGATTTTAATGGTTTCCGTAGTGGTTCTTGTCATAGGCCAGCTTCACTGGAAATACATTGCAGGATTTATTTCTGCCTCATTTGTAGCCATTGTCCTATTCTTATTGATAGCTCTGAATACTAATATGATTGGCGGAAACCGTGTACATACGTGGATGAGCCGTGTAGAAACATTTACCTCAAGCAAAGCAAAATCAGCAGATGTAGATGATGAAAGCGTAAAAGCGAAAAATTATCAGGTAATGCAGGCCAAAGCAGCCATCGTACATGGCGGAATTACCGGAATGGGACCAGGAAAAAGCGCATTGAAACAAATGCTTCCCCAATCTGCCTCCGACTTTATTTTTGCGGTCATCGTAGAAGAATATGGCGTGATTGGAGCTGCTTTTCTGATCAGTTTATACCTGATCATGATGATAAGGATTGTAATGATCGCCAGTAAGATGCCGGCGTTTTTCGGATCGCTGCTCGTGCTCAGTCTCGGCGTAATGATCTTTATTCAGCTTTCGGTCAATATAGCCGTTGCTGTAAACCTGATCCCGGTAACAGGACAGCCGCTGCCTTTGATCAGTTACGGAGGAACCTCAATGCTGGTCACCTATTTGCAGTTAGGCATTATTTTAAATATCAGCTCAAGAATCCAGATTTATGATGAAGAAGGAATGGGCAAAAAACAAAGTGTAGCAGAAATAAACGATATCGCTTAAAATGGACAAAAAATTGAAAATATTATTATCAGGCGGCGGAACAGGAGGTCATATCTTCCCAGCCATTGCCATTGCTGATGAGATCAGAAAAAGATTTCCTGATGCAGAATTTTTGTTCATTGGTGCCAATGGAAAGATGGAAATGGAAAAAGTTCCTCAGGCAGGCTATAAAATTGAGGGAATTGACATTGCAGGAATTGACAGAGGAAATCTGCTATCCAATTTGGGACTTCCTTTCAAGATTCTGAAAAGCTTATCAAAATCTAAAAGGATTATTAAAAACTTCGCTCCCGATTTTGCAGTAGGGACTGGAGGATTTGCCAGCGGGCCCGCTCTTTATGAAGCCAGCAAAATGGGAATTCCGATTTTCATACAGGAGCAGAATGCCCATGCAGGAGTAACCAATAAAATATTAAGCAAGAAAGCCAAAGCCGTTTTTACAGCTTACCCAAAAGTAGAAGGTTTTCCGGCTGAGAAAATAAAATTTCTGGGCAATCCTATCCGTGAGAATATTGTTTCAGGAATGCAGGAAACATCTCAGGCAAAAGAAAAAATGGGATTAAATAAAGACAAACTTACGATTCTGTCTGTAGGGGGTTCTTTAGGCTCCAGAACATTGAATAATGCATGGAAATCTCATTTAAAACAAATTGCAGATAAAGATTATCAGCTGATCTGGCAGACAGGAAAGCTTGATTATAAAGATATTTTAACAGAAACAAAAGATACAGACACCAGAAACATTCAGATCCTTGAATTCATCAAAGACATGGAGCTGGCTTACTCTGCTGCCGATATCATTGTTTCCAGAGCCGGAGCTATTGCCATCTCAGAGCTGGCTGTAGCACAAAAGCCGGTTCTTTTGGTACCCTTCCCTTTTGCAGCGGAAGACCACCAAACGAAAAACGCCATGAATCTGGTTGAAAAAAATGCAGCCAGAATGGTGAAAGACTCTGAAATGCAGGAAAAATTCTGGAATACATTATCAGAAATCTGCGAAAATGAAAGTGTAAGAAAAGAAATGTCCGACAATCTGAAATATTTTGCCAAGCCAAACGCCGCAAAAGAGATTGTAGACGAAATATTTAATAAACTGTAAAAAGTATCATTGTAAAATGTATTAATGACCACAATACTCATGAATACATTGCACATGAATACAGCAATACAAAACAAAGAAATGAACATTTTACAAACATATCAGACTTTTTACTTCGTCGGAATCGGAGGTATCGGAATGAGTGCACTAGCACGCTATTTCAATGCATCCGGGAAAAAAGTATTGGGTTATGACAAAACCAATACAAAATTGACTCAGAACCTGATGAATGAAGGGATTGATATTGTTTTTGAAGATCTTATTGATGAAAGGATCACATCCCTTCAGAGAGAAGATACATTGGTTATTTATACACCAGCCATCAAAACGCTTGGGATATTGGATTACTTCAATGAAAATCAGTTTGAAGTGTTGAAACGCGCTAAAGTTTTAGGACTAATCACTGAAAATACAGATTGTATCGCTATTGCAGGAACTCATGGAAAGACAACTACGTCCACCCTAGTAGCCCATTTATGCAAGGAAGCAGACTTACCTTTCTCATGCTTTTTAGGAGGAATTTCTGAAAACTTCAAATCCAACTTCCTGTACAACGGTTCTACTTATTCTGTGGTAGAAGCAGATGAATATGACAGAAGCTTCCTAAACCTGTCTCCGGACTGGGCAGTAGTAACTTCTACAGATGCAGACCACCTGGATATTTATGGGGACAAAAGCCATATTGAAGAAGGATTCAGACAGTTTGCCGCTTTGGTTCCTAACGATCAACAGCTCTTTGTAAGAAAAGGAGTAGAAATTGGCAGAGGACATCAAACCTATGCAGTCAATGAGCCTGCAGATTATTATTCAGACAACCTGCGAATGGATCATGATAAAATTTATTTTGACTTCCATACTCCTACTGAAACAATAAAGGATTTTGTCTGGGAAATTCCGGGAATCCATAATGTGGAAAATGCTACGGTAGCACTGGCCATTTTGCATAATTTAGGCGCAGATTTTGATACGCTGAAAAAAGCAATTGCCAACTTTAAAGGAATTAAAAGAAGATATACCAAACATATTTATCAGAACGGTAAAATTTATATTGATGATTATGCCCACCACCCTACAGAAATCAATGCTGTAATGAGCTCAATCAGAACATTTTATCCGGATAAAAAACTAGTAGTTGTCTTCCAGCCTCACCTTTTCAGCAGAACAAGAGATTTCGCAGATGGGTTTGCAGAAAGTTTAAGCAAAGCTGATGAACTTATTCTGCTTGATATTTACCCTGCAAGAGAACTTCAGGAAAACTTTGAAGGAATTACTTCAAGCTGGCTGCTGGACAAAGTAACATTAGATAAAAAAGAAGTATCAACATTATCTGATGCTTTTGAAAAAATAAAAGAAAAAGATTTTGATATCCTTCTTACAGTAGGCGCAGGAAACATTGACACCCTGTACGATCCTATTTGTGAATGGATTGAGAAAATTTGAGTTAAACGCAATGCTCGCGAAGAAAAATGTAAAATCGTTCACAAAGGCGTTTCACTCAGCAAAATGAGAAAACAAATTATATAAGTTATAGCCCTCGATGAGTGAAACGCCCTCGCGAACGGAAAAATAAAAAGATTGCTTTGCGATCATAGCGTTAAACATGAAAACACAAAATGTATGATAGAAAATGAAATTTCAGAGATTGTTTTCAGTGCTGGAATGAAAATACATCGTACGCTTGGAATTGGACTTTATGAAAATGTATATGAAGAGTGCTTAGTTTATGAACTAAAAAATAGAGGATTGAATGTAGAAAGTCAAAAAAACATTGATATTGAATATGAAGAGTTAAAGATATCTAAAGCGTTCAGAGTAGATTTATTAGTTGAAAACAAATTAATAATTGAAATAAAAGCAGTTCAGGAGATTAATGATTATCATTTTTTTCAGCTTTTAAATTATTTAAGAATAACAAACATAAAACTCGGAATGATTTTGAATTTCCATTCAATTCTATTCAAAAATGGAGTAAAACGAGTTGTAAATAAATTGTAAAAAGTAATAATGTATTTACGTATTCATGAATACATTTTACATAAATACATGAATACAAAAAATGTATGAAAAATAAATACAGAATATTAAAAATTGCTGTCACTGTAATCATCCTTGGATTGTTACTGAGTTTCTCATTGAGAAGATTCAGTCACCAACAGATTACAGACAATAAGATTTCTGTAAAAATGAGTGAAAAAACTCCTGTTTATTTTGTAGATGAAAAAGACATCAGGGAAATTGTAAAAAAAGAAAACCCTTCAGGAAAAGTAGGTGATCTTAATATTCCTTCTTTAGAAAAAAGAATCAATTCTCTTCCGGCAGTTGACAGTGCAAATGTCTACCTGAATCTGAACGGAAAACTGAATCTGGATATCAAGCAGAGAGTTCCTGTTTTCAGACTTAATAAAGATGGAAAAGACTTTTATGTGGATGAAAAAGGGGTAGAATTTCCAATTTCAAGAACATATTCCCATCCATGTATGCTGGTAACCGGAAATGTACAGCCGGATGAATATGAAAAACTGGCAGAACTGGTAGGAAAAATAGATAAAGATGATTTCAGTAAGAAATATTTTATTGGAATTTCAAAAAGTAAAGACAGCTACAACCTTCTGACAAGTGAAGGAAATTACAGGGTAGAGATTGGAGATCTGGATAATATTGATTTTAAAGTAAGAGGATTTAAAACCTTCGTGGAAAAATATCTTGTGTATCAGGATCCACAGAAGTACAGCATGGTTTCTGTAAAATACCAAAACCAGATTGTTACTACATTAAATCCTTATTTTAAAGAAAACGACAGTATTTTAAAAGCTGGAAAAATGGAACTGGCAAAAGTACCTTCTCCTGCAGCTGCAACGAAAAAAACAGAGTCTAAGCCAAAGATTGCAGAAGTAAAAAAAACAAGTTCCGCACCGGCCAGACCGAAAGAGAATACAAAAACGAAAACACATACAAAAGAAGCGAAAAAAACAGAGAAAAAATCAACCGCTAAGGCCTTGTCCAAGCCAAAAGCAAAAGTAAAAATAGAATAGCCCCTTCACGGCATTTAACACACAAATAGGAGATCATCCTTAGAGAAAAAAAAGGAAAAAAGTAGAAAAAATCAAATCGATATAAAAATGGAAAATCAAGAGTATTCAGTAGGTCTGGACATCGGGACAACAAAGATAGTCGCGATTGTCGGAAGAAGGAATGCACACGGGAAAATAGAAGTTCTCGGTGTAGGAAAAGCTAAAAGTCTTGGTGTTCATAAAGGTATTGTGAATAATATTTCACAAACTATTAATTCAATCAAGGCTGCAGTATCCGAAGCACAATCCAGTGCTGGTGTTCCTATCCGCAAAGTTACGGTAGGTATTGCAGGAAAACACATCCGTTCTCTGCAGCACTCCGATTATATTATGCGTGAACATCCTGATAAATTTATTACAGACGATGACATTGAAGCATTAAAAGATCAGGTGAAAAAGCTGGTCATGCTTCCTGGAGAAGAAATTATCCACGTACTTCCTCAAGAATATAAAGTAGATTCCGAAGGGGAAATTCAGGAGCCCGTCGGGATGCATGGAAAACGTTTAGAAGCAAATTTCCACGTTGTAGTAGGCCAAATGGGAAGCATCAGAAATATTGCGAGATGCGTTCGTGAAGCCGGATTAGAAATGGAAGCACTTACTTTAGAGCCATTGGCATCTTCAGAAGCGGTCCTTACAAAAGAAGAAAAAGAAGCTGGTGTCGCAATTGTTGACATTGGTGGTGGTACAACAGATATTGCGATTTTTAAGGATAATATCATCCGTCATACCTGTGTGATTCCATACGGAGGCGGAATTATTACCGAAGATATCAAAGAAGGCTGTTCCATTATAGAGAAACATGCAGAACAACTGAAAGTAAAGTTTGGTTCGGCTGTTCCCGAATTAGAAAAAGACAGTACTTTTGTAACCATTCCCGGGCTACATGGCAGACCGGACAAAGAAATTTCTTTAAAAACTTTAGCACAGATCATCAATGCGAGAGTAGAAGAAGTTTTGGAAATGGTGAATACAGAGCTGAAAGCTTATGGCGCCTTTGAACAAAAGAAAAAGCTTATTGCCGGAATCGTTCTTACGGGCGGTGGTTCAAACTTAAAACATCTTCGTCAGCTGGCTAATTATACCACTGGTTTTGACAGCAGAATCGGTTTTGCAAATGAATATATTGCCAACGATAAAAATCAGTACCTGAAAGGCCCTGAATTTGCTACGTCTATCGGGTTACTGATGGAGAGTTTAAAGATCAGAGACAAAAAGCAGAATGCTGATGAAATCATAGAAGTTGTTACAGAACAGCCAAAGCTGGAAACTGCTTCAGCGCAGACAGAAACCGCTCAACCGGTTCAGCAGGCAGCACCCGTTCAGGAGCAGCAGTCTTTTGAAAATGAAAGACAGGAGAACAGAAAGGCGAAATTGACCTTCGGACAGTCGCTTATGGAAAAAGTAAAAAAATTCTTTGAAGAAGTAGAGTAAATTATAAATGATGAATGATAAGCGATAAACGATCTTTTCCTTATCAATTATCATTGATCAATTATCAATTATAATTATTAAAAGTATAGTTATGGAAAATATAGGTACACAAGGATTTTCATTTGATTTGCCAAAAGGAAATTCATCCATCATAAAAGTAATCGGTGTAGGGGGTGGTGGAAACAACGCTCTGAAGCACATGTACGAGAAAGGAATTCACGGAGTAGATTTCGTGATTTGTAATACAGATGCTCAAACTCTAGATAATAACCCGGTCGCTAATAAAGTTCAACTAGGAACCACAATCACAGAAGGTCTTGGAGCTGGTGCAGACCCTGAGGTGGGAGAGAAATCTGCAATCGAAAGTATTGAAGATATTAAAGCTGCTATGGGACAAAACACCAAAATGGTGTTTATCACTGCCGGAATGGGTGGTGGTACCGGTACCGGAGCTGCTCCTGTCATTGCAAAAGTAGCAAAAGACATGGGAATTCTTACTGTAGGTATTGTTACCGTTCCTTTCAGTTTTGAAGGTAAAAGAAGATTGGATCAGGCTGAAAATGGTCTTGATAAATTAAAAAATAATGTTGATTCATTAATTGTGATCAACAATGATAAGCTAAGACAGCAGTTCGGAAACCTTGGATTCAAGCAAGGGTTCTCAAAAGCCGATGAAGTTTTAGCCAATGCAGCCAAAGGTATGGCAGAAGTTATTACAGGTTACTTTGATGTAAACATTGACTTTAGAGATGCTAAATCTGTACTTCAGAATTCAGGTACCGCATTGATGTCTACAGGAACTGCTTCAGGTGAAAATAAAGCTGAAGAAGCTGTAAGAAAGGCTCTTGATTCTCCTTTATTGAATGATAATAAGATTACAGGTGCCAAAAACGTTCTGTTATTGATCAGAAGTGGTGCTGAAGAAGTTACCATGGATGAGATTGGTATCATTATGGATCACATTCAGAAAGAAGCTGGAAATACAGCTGATATTATCTTCGGGGTGGGGGCTGATGAAGAATTAGGAGATGCCGTGAGCGTTCTTGTTATTGCAACAGGATTCTCTAACGACAACAAGAAGTTTGCAGGACCTACAGAGAAAATCAGAATCAGTCTTAATGACAGCTTTGATGCTCCGAAAAACTCCCCTTTCAAAACAAGAGAGGAAAGAGAATCTGCACCTGATACAACCTATGATTCAAGCAGAGCCAATCATTTCAGATTAGATGATGAAGACCACGGTACACAGTTCAAGGTTACATCTATTGAAAAAAAAATGATTCTTGAAGAAGAACAGGTGAAACCCGAAATAAAATTCTCTGATAAAGAGGAAGATATAGTAAATACACCTGAACAGGGCTGGAGAAACGAAGAAGAAGGTGAGCAGGAATATAGCTTATTTACTATTGACGAAGAGAGTGAAGATCCAAATGACCTGGAAATTCAATCTTTCTCATTTGATTTCGAGAACAAAAAAGATGAGCCACAGACGGGAAGTACTTTCAGCAACTCTTTTTCAGAAGAAAAACCTGTTGAATTCAGCTTCTTTGTAAACGAACCTGTAAGAAATGAGCCTAATACCGATTTTGGACAGCCAAAAGCAGAATTTAATAATCCCAGCAACGCTGCTGTAGCTGAACCGGCTCAGAAGATTGAAACCTTCTACCAGAAACAGGAAGAACCAAAAGCTGAAACAAGAACTGCTTTTGAAAACAAAACAGAAATTGAAACTCCGAAAACAGAAGAATCAGAATTCACTTTTGTGAATAAAACGATTGACCAGGACAGAGTGATTGAAAGAAGAAATAAATTGAAAGAATTCAACTCCCGCTACCAGAGCTTTGACAGCACCAGCGAATTTGAATCTATTCCTGCTTTCAAAAGAAAAAATATTTCGATCGACGGAACCAATGCTTCAGATCAGAACATCAACACGTATCTTTCTGACAACAACGGATCTATGCAGATCAGAGAAAACAGATTTTTAAATAAAGACGTAGACTAAAATAAGCGTATTAATGTATTGATGTAAAATGTATTAATGATTTTACATACTCGTTCATCAGTACATTAATACATTTTACATTAGTACAAATAAGAATACCATGAGTTTAGAAAATATAATAAGCGAAGCTATAAAAACAGCCATGAGAGAAAAAGACAGAGTAGCTCTGGACTCTCTTCGTGCTGTAAAATCTCAGATTCTTCTTTTACAAACAGAAGCAAGAGGTGCTGAAGTTTCCGCAGAGCAGGAAATTGCTATTCTGCAGAGAATGATCAAACAGCGTAAAGATTCTTTCGAGCAATTTTCTGCTCAGGGGAGACAGGATCTTGCAGAAGTAGAAGAAGCTCAAATGAAGGTAATTGAGAAGTTTTTACCTAAGCAGCTTTCTGCTGAAGAACTTGAAACAGAAATTAAAAATATTATTTCTGAAACCGGAGCTGAATCTATCAAGGATTTAGGGAAGGTAATGGGAGCCGCATCGAAAGTATTAGCCGGAAAATCAGATGGGAAAAGTATTTCTGAGATGGCTAAAAAGCTGCTGTCTTAGTTGAATACGATTCGTTGAAGGCAAATCCATAACCCTCAACTTATTTTCTATCAACTATTTATATTAGGATATACAACCTTTGCATATCGATTTGATTAAAGAAGCCCGGAACTTTTCAGTTCTGGGCTTCACTTTCTTTGGATATTAAAGTTTGTTAATCAGTTTTGATTCTAAACTGTAAAAAGAATTAAGATACTACCATATTTCATAGAGTATTTAAGTGATTGATTGCTTGAGGGAAAGCCTTAAATGTTTTTTTCATGGTCGTTTGTTTTTCAGAATCATTTCAAAATTAATAATAATTTTCCATTATTCCTAGTCTTAATTCACTTTTTTTTGAATATTATTACAATATTAATATTTGATTAATTTTATATGACTAATCGATTGATAGTTTTTATATATTGAACAAACGCAAAGAAATGCTTAACTTTGTGCAGATAAAAACAAAATATATGTATCCAACAGATTTAGTAATGCCTATGAAGGCAGAGCTTACAGATAAAGGTTTCCAGGACTTGACAACTCCAGCTCAGGTAGAAGATGCATTGAAGCAGTCCGGAACTACATTATTGGTAATTAACTCTGTATGTGGTTGTGCTGCAGGTGCCGCAAGACCAGGAGTTGTATACTCTTTAACAGGAGATAAGAAACCAGATCATTTAACAACTGTATTTGCAGGATTTGATACTGAGGCTGTAGTAGAGGCAAGAAAACACCTTGCTCCATTCCCTCCAAGTTCTCCATGTGTAGCACTTTTCAAAGATGGTGAATTGGTTCACATGCTGGAAAGACACCACATCGAAGGGAACCCTGCAGGAGCTATCGCAGCAAACCTTCAGGCTGCATATGACGAGTATTGCTAACAAACAATAATCTAAATATCAAACCGTTACAAATTTTGTAACGGTTTTTTTATTTAATTATGTAAAAAATTTTCAGAAAATTCAAATATCATTATATTTGTTGGAATGGCAACCAAAGCACTTTTCAATACCGTAGTGAACTGGTTCATCCGTCAGAGGATAGATCAGATACAGAATTTCATGGACCATCCCATTGAAACCCAGAAAGGTATACTCTTTTCTCAACTGTTTCATGCTGAAGATACGGAATATGGTAAACTATACGGATTCAATTCGATATCAAGTTATCAGGATTTTAAAAACAAGGTTCCGATTGTTACATACGAAGAAATGGAACCCTATATTGAAAAAGCAAGACAGGGACAAAAAGATATAAGCTGGCCGGGACTCATTAAGCATTTTGCCAAATCATCGGGAACTACCAATGCCAAGAGCAAATTCATCCCTATTTCTGCCGAAAGCCTTGAATACTGCCACATGAAGGCAGGAAAGGACATGGTTTCCATTTATGCCAATAACCATCCCGAAAATCAGCTTTTTAATTATAAAAATTTACGTTTAGGCGGAAGTTCTGAACTGTATGCTGATTTCAACACAAAATTTGGGGATTTATCCGCTATTTTAATTGACAACCTTCCGTTTTGGGTAGAAATTACCACAACCCCAAGCAAGAAAGTATCTTTGATGGGAGAATGGGAAAGCAAGCTGAAGGCGATCACCTCTGAAGTAAAAAATGAAGATGTGGGAAGTATCCTTGGAGTACCAAGCTGGATGATGGTTCTTCTTCAAAAAGTATTAAAGGAAACCAATATCGAAAGTATTTCAGAGCTATGGCCGAATCTGGAGGTGTTTTTTCACGGTGGAATCAGTTTCAAGCCCTACAGGGAGCAATTCAGGCAGATCATCGGAAAAAACATCAATTACTACGAAATTTACAATGCTTCTGAAGGTTTCTTTGGGATACAGGACAGATCAGATAGTGATGAAATGCTTCTGATGCTTGATTATGGTATATTTTATGAATTCATTCCCATGGATCAGTTCCATTTTTCAAATCCGAAAGTGGTAAGTCTGGAAGATGTGGAGGTGGGGAAAAATTATGCAATGGTTATTACAACCAACGGCGGCCTGTGGAGATATCTTATTGGCGACACCGTTGTCTTTACATCCACCAACCCGTTCAGAATTAAAATAACCGGAAGAACAAAACATTACATCAATGCTTTCGGAGAGGAATTGATGATCACCAATGTGGAATCTGCCCTTTCAAAGGCATGTGAAGCTACAGGAGCACAGATCACGGATTTCACAGGAGCTCCTGTCTTTATGAAAGGAAACGAAGGAGGTGCCCATGAATGGATTTTTGAATTCAGCCAGCATCCGGATAATCTGGACAGTTTTATTGATGCTTTTGACAAGCATTTAAAGACCATTAATTCAGATTATGAAGCAAAGAGATATAACAATATGACTCTTAAAAGACCCATCGTACATATCGCTAAAAACAACCTGTTTTATCAGTGGCTGGAAGCCAAAGGAAAACTTGGCGGACAAAATAAAGTACCAAGATTAAGCAACGACAGAGAATATATTGAACCTTTGCTGGAAATGAATAAATAAAGATATTATTTCTAAATGCAAAGCAATATGTCAAACAACATACAAAATAAATGCTTAAAAATAAAAGCCGTAATTCAGTTGAATTACGGCTTTTATTTTATTTACTTAAGTCTTCTTTTACTTTTTTGGCAGCTTCCTCTACTTTTGAAGCTCCTTTTTTGGCGGCTTCTTTTGCATCTTTTCCTACTTTGTTGGCTTCAGCTTTGATATCCTGCCCTGCTTTATTGAGGTCCTGTTTTGTCTTGTCTGCAGTGGCATCAATTTTATCTTTAGCTTTTTGGGCAGCATCGTCAATCTTATTTCCGGCTGCGTCTACTTTCGCTTTTACATCTTCTTTTGCATTGTTGATTTTTGCTGTGTCAACGGTGGTTGGAGTTTCTGTAACGGTGGTAGTGGTTGTAGTAACTGATCCGTCAGCGTTTTCTACCTGTTCTGTTTTCGTTGTTGATTTTGTGCATGCTACAGTGAATACTGAGATCACTGCTGCAGCAAGGATTGTTTTTTTCATATTGTATATTGTTTTAATGATGTTGACTTTATTGTGTTTTAGTCTCTGGAGCGGCCGGTGCCTCTGCAGGTTTCTGTTTCTTTTCTGCTTCAGTTTTTTTCTTTTCCTCTTCCTGTTTTGCTTTATTTTCTTTTTCAAGCTCTGCCTTTATCTTATTCTCCTCTTCCTGAAGCTTTTTAGCCTGTTTTACAGAGTCCAGATATTGAGGGGAAGACATCCTTATCTTTCTGGCAATATCTACTGAAACTGCGCCGGTAGAAAAGGAATCAACAGCAATAGTATCATAGCTCCTTTTAACTTCCTCTTCCGCAGCGAATCCCGGAGATTCTTTTTTGGAACACGCAGTGAGAAGGATTGCGAAAATAAAAATTGCAGACAGTATATTTTTCATGGAACTAATTTAGCAGAAATTCTGCAATTACAGGATAGTGATCCGATAATTTCACAGACTGGTCTACTTTATAGCTTAGAGGGATGATAGATTTTGAACTGAAGATATAATCAATTCTCAAAGGTACTTTATAGTCATGAAAACTGCTTGCACTTCCCTTTCCTGCTACTAAAAAGGCATCCTGAAGATCTTTTCCCAGGTTGTAATATTCATAAGAATTGGGAACAGAATTAAAATCTCCGGCTAAAATAACCGGGTAAGGTGATAAATCTACCATCTTTCTGATTCTTTTCACCTGATCTTCATGGGCCAGAAATGTGGGCGTCATATGAGAAAGTAATGCCGAAATATTTCCAAAACCTAATCCGTCAAGTTTCGTAAACATAGATTTATGAAGTCTGAAAGGCTCAAGATAAACATTCACTATTCTGATGACTTTTCCATTGATATCAATATCAGCGTAGAATGAATTTCCACGCGCTTTTTCATCAATTAACTCGGCCTGTCTAAGAATTTTATGTTTTGTTTTCAGAATAACAGAAGGATATTTTATAAGATCCCGTTTTATGGCGCGGTTGGTATCTTTTTCCTGCACAAGGATAATATCTGCATCCTGTTCTTTGATATAATTTTTTACTTTGTCCCAGCCGTATTCCCCATATTTTACATTAAATGTCAATACTTTAATATCCCGTATTGTTTTCACATTCTCTGTTTTTGGAGAAAAGTTGATCCATCGTCTGATCGGGTTATAGAAAATAAGTGTACCTAATGCAAAAGCAATAGCTATTTTTTGTTTTTTAAAGATCCATATTAGTGTAAGAACTGTATGTGCCAGTATAAGATAGGGGAAACCAAGCGATAGAAGATTAAGATTGCCCAAAAGGTTAGGTGGAATCCATGCATTCCCTAAGGTGCATAACAACAAAACGGCAATAACGATATGTATAAATAGTAATATCTGATTCGACTTCATGGAAAAACGGTCTTGGTACGGTTTTCTTTCAACAAAAATCCTACCAAGCAGACAATTTTAACTCTTTTTATGATTATTTATTCTCCGTAGAAAATTTCGCGATGACAGGATAATGATCTGAAATACTTACAGAACGGTCAACTTCATAAGATATTGCCCTTAATGATTTTGAAGAAAAAAGATAGTCTATCCTGATGGGGAATTTATAATCGTGAAAACTGGTTGCACTTCCCTTTCCTGCCGTTAAAAATGCATCTTCAAGCCCATCTGACAAATGGTAATATTCGTAAGAATTAGGTACAGAATTGAAGTCTCCGGCAAGGATAACAGGATAAGGTGAATTTTCTATTACTTCACGAATCAAACCAACCTGTTCCTGATGTTTTTTAAAGGTAGGAATCAACCTTTTAACAACACCCTTAACTTTTCTTTCGTTATCATCGGTGTTTCTATTAAGCCTCACCATATCTTTGTCAAATTGGAACGGATGAAGATAAACATCAATAAACCGGTAAACCTTTCCTCTAATTTCAATATCAACCTGCAGCCCGGGAATCCTTACACTTTCATCGTGTGGATCTATTATTTTATATCCAATAATCTTATGTTGAGTTAAGACAGTAACGCCCACTTCAGGACTTGCTTTTTGGTACCCTTCAAATTGATATTCTCTCCCTGAATCCTCTTGCAGAAGAATAACATCCGCATTCTGAGATTTCAGATAAGGTCCGATTTCGGGATTTCCTCTTCCTCCCGCCCTGGTATTGAAGGAGACTATTTTTATTTCTGAATTTCCATTTTTAGGAGAAGAATAATTTACCCATCGTTTTACAGGATTGATAAAAGCCAATCCCAGAAACATAAATACAAAAGCTCTCTTTTTCCAGCTGAATATCCAAAATATTGTTAGAATGATATAAGAGATCATCAGCACCGGAAAGCCTAAAGAAAGCAAATTAAACCATGGAAAAACCTTTGGTGGAATATATGCGTTCAATAATGTTCCCAGCAGTAAAACCAGAATTCCAAGATGTAAAATGAATAGTATGAGGCGGAAAATCTTCACAAAATTATTTTAATTGAATCTGTACAAATGCTTTTTCCAATTGAGTGCCAGCAGCCACCCTACCAAGGCTCCTCCTACGTGAGCCAGGTGAGCAATACCACCACCATTTCCGGAAAGCCCAAGGTATACGGAAACAACAACAATAATAGGCAGCAAATATTTTACTTTAATCGGAACCGGAATAAACATGATTCCAATTTTAGAATCCGGATATAGTGTTGCAAATGCAGCTACAACTCCGAAAATTGCTCCGGAAGCACCAACCATGGGTGTGGCTACAATACCTTTGAAACTTTCCAGTAATTCTTTTTGTTTAAGAATGGAATCTGTATTCCCTGTAAATTCAACACTTGCACCGGACAGATATGCATTTACATTAAATCCTAGTTGTTCCAACTCACGGGAAAGCTGCTGAACTTCTACAAAGTTCCACAAATTAAAAAGGAAGAATGCCCCGAGACCACTTACAAAGTATAAAATCAAATATTTTTTATCTCCTAATGTTTGTTCCAGAATTGGACCAAAGCTAAAGAGAGTCATCATATTAAATAAAATATGCATGATACTTCCATGCATGAACATATGTGTAACAACCTGCCACGAATGAAAAAAGGGTGAGAACGGATAAAAGCCCGCGAGATAACCAATCATCTGGTTTCCCATGAAGTAGGTAACAATAAATACTATAACATTGATAATAATAATGTTCCTTGTAATTGGAGGTATATTGTTAAACATAAATTTTTAAAATTTGTTTTTAAAATCGTTGAACGGAACTTCATAATAGCATCTTTTCCCATCTGGTAAAAACTCCGGGAAGCCTAGTGCTGTAAAATCTTTGATAAGCTGTTCCGCATCTTTTTTATAAATAAAGTCAAATCTTGACTTCGATTGCATTTTGCTCCACTGATTATGGTAATACTGCAAAAATTCTTCTTCTGTCTTGTATTCAAGGATTTCAAAAAGGTTTTCCAGGAATTTCATCGCCTGGGTTTCTTTCAGTCCTTCAGGAAGAGAATCTATTCGAAGTACACTTTCATGAGCAATTTTCATGTCAAACCCTAATTCCGGAAGATATTTTTTAATCGAATTATATTTTGTCTTCTCAATCTCATTCATATGATATTCCAGAGAAAATAGAAGGGCATGACTGTTTGTGTTTGATTTTCTGGTAGATTTATTTCCTTCAGAAACCAATAATCTGTGCATTCTTCCGAGATCCAGCATCAGCGTAACATCTCCTTTATTGAAAAGCCAGTAACCGTTTGGAAGTCTCATCAAATCTTCATCAAAATCTTCATCTTCAAATAAATTGATCTTTGAAGGCTCTGCAGTAATATTCTGATGGTACATTTCCGTAAGATTCTGAATTTCTTCCGGATGTACTACATTTTTTTCTTCCAGGAAAGGATTATAATCTTTGTCTACAATGATTTCAGGCATTTTTACAAAACCGCTTCCTCCACCGTTTCCTTTACTTGGTATTGGCTTATTCATCATTTCATCCAATTCCGGATCTCTGTCGAAATCAAGGCTTGGAGAAACATTATAGATCCCTAAAGATCTTTTGATGGTTGAGCGGAGCAAAGCAAAAATAAGATGTTCATCTTCAAATTTCACTTCGGTTTTCTGCGGATGGATATTCACATCAATTTTCTCCGGATCAAGCTCCAGAAAAAGGAAAAATGAAGGTACATATCCGGGCTGAAGCAATCCTTCAAAGGCCTCCTGTACTGCTTTATTGAAGTATGGACTTCTGAAATACCTTCCGTTCACAAAAAGAAACTGCTCTCCTCTTGCTTTCTTGGCTCCTTCAGGCTTGGCAACAAAACCATGCAGCTTGCACCAGATAATATCTTCTTTAATAGGAATCAAAAGCGGCTGAAGTTTTCTTCCGAAAACATCTACGATACGCTGCATCTGGCTTCCTTTTCTCAGTCTGAAAACAGCTTCGTCATCATGAAAAAGAGAAAACTCCAGATTCTCATGAGCCAATGCAACACGCTGAAATTCATCAATTACGTGCCTGAATTCAATATTATTATTTTTCAAAAACTTCCTTCTTGCAGGAACGTTATAGAAAAGATTTTTTACTAAAAAATTTGATCCGTCTGCCGTCTGAACCGGGTCCTGAAACTGGAAAACCCCACCTTCGATATAAATGTTGGTTCCAATAGATGTGTCTTGCTGTTTCGTTCTGAGCTCTACCTGAGAAACGGCTGCAATAGAGGCCAGAGCTTCACCACGGAAGCCTTTTGTGGCAATCTTAAAGATATCTTCTGTTCCTTTGATTTTGGAGGTAGCATGTCTTTCAAATGCCATTCGTGCATCTGTTTCGGACATTCCTTTTCCGTCATCTACCACCTGAATAAGGTTTTTCCCGGCATCTCTGATGATCAATTCAATCTTTGTTGCATCTGCATCTATAGCGTTTTCCAAAAGTTCTTTCACGATGGATGCAGGCCGCTGCACCACCTCTCCCGCTGCAATTTGGTTCGCTACATGATCCGGTAAAAGCTGAATAATATCTGACATAAAAACGTAAATCAACTTACAAAAATAGTCAATGAAAACGGGAATTAAAATACCAAAACCGTGATTTAATATTTAATTATCAACATTTTTGCCTATTTATCCCCAACCAATTTTTTTAATGTTTGTAATGAAGGGCTTTAGCGTGTTTATTTGTCTGGACCGGGAATTTTCATTTCTATAAGCATGAAAAGTATGGTAAAAAATAACAAAATTGCAGATGTGTAAGATAATTTTCAGAAAAACACCCCTATTCTATAATAAAATAAGGGCATTTACAGCTAGTTTATACAAAAAATTAATAGTGTGTTTTTATATTTTAATCTTCAAAGACAAGCTTTCTTTTCTTCTCTCTTTGAGGAATTCCATGGATTTTCTCATACAGGTAAGCAAATACATTGGGCTTTCTGTAAATCCTGTTGTATCTGTACTTCGTATTGAAGTGGCGGATATGAATTTTATAGGCATCATACCCTATGACAATCAGAAGACATAGACTGATTACATAAAAGACTCTGAATTCCAGGTAATAATAAGTCAATCCCGAGAACACGGCTCCCATAACATAGGCAAGCATAATACTCATCAGAAGTTTTGCTCTGCCAATCAGTTCACCGTTTTTTCTGTATTTTTTCTGTGTAAACATAGATACCAGAATTCCCAGGTCAGTGGTTGTTCCGGTAAGGTGTGTGGTTTTCACAGAGAAGTTGGAGATACTTGCTGTAAGACCGTTTTGCAGTCCGGTGGCAAAAAGCATTAATGCTACCAAATATTCGGTTTCTTCTAATGTTTTCTGATAATAAAACTGTCCGTATATTCCCACGAAAAGAAGACATATAATTTCCAGCACAATAGGCATAGAATGGGCAAAATATTTACTTTTCTTATTAAAATTGATGACAATAAAGTTGGATAGAAAGCTTCCGAAGAAGAATAAAAAGATCCATCCACCTACGACGGCAACCTGAGTCCAGTTTCCTTTACTTATTTCTGCCGCTAAAATAGCATAGTGTCCCGTTACATTCGAGGTAAAAGAAAGAAATATCAATAGGGAAGCAATGTTTATAGTACCTGCCGTGAAGGCAGTCAGCGTCCCCAACCTGATATTATCTCCCAGTGTCCTGCTGTTACTATAATTTCTTAACATTTTTTATTTTTTAAATAGTGTTTTATTTTTTAGACCTCTACAAAGATCTCTGCCAGCCTTCCCCTTTCCGGAAGTCTTTCTCTTACTTCAACGGTAATTTCATGGGATTGCAGTTCTTTGCATTTTTTGATATAAGGAATCAGATCGAACTTACCATTTCCTTTGCTTTTGATGGATGGAGAATAGTAAGCTTCCTCAATATTTTCCGCCTTTACGTACTGGTTGAATGTTCTCTGGAAGCTTCCTGTAAAAACATCACAAATGATTTTATTAACCAAATGAGGATATTTATTACTGATAATTCCATAGGCATCACAGAACTCTTTTGGTCTTATTTTATTAAAAACCGATGTCTTGGTAGTGAATAAAAGGTCTCTGATAGAATCTCCGGAATCATACCCGGAAGTCAGAAGTATATTATATTGATCCTGATCTTCTGATGCATCTTTCTCCTTAAGTACTTTTTTCAATATATTCAATGACTCAAGAGAGTAATCTGTCGCAATTAAAATTGTTTTAGCCATGTTCTTTATTATTTTGTATTGTGTTTATCTTTTTTGATAATACAAAATTAGAACGACCATATTAGAGGATCTTTGGAACGGAATTAAAATGTGATTAAAGAGATTAAAATGAGATTAGAAAATTGTTAAGGAGAGTTAATATGACAAAAAAACGCAAAATCGTTAAATGACGAAATTGCTCATGCCTTTTATCAGTTACCGGATTGTTTTTCAGGCGGAATAAAAGGAATCTGACTATTCTCCTTTCTGCATACTATAGAAATTTGGGAAGCGCATCTGCACTGTAGTTCCCTGATTCTCGTGTGAGCTTACGATCAGTTCACCGTGGTGCATTCTTACAATATTTCTTGCTAGTGGAAGCCCAATTCCATAACCTTCGTAGTTGTTTGTATTGGAGGCTCTGAAGAACGGGTCGTAGATTTTATTCATTTCTACCTCAGGAATCCCGATACCATTGTCTTTTACAATGATGTAGACATCTGTATTGGTAGCTCCCAGAGAAACTTTCACCTGCTGAAAGTTAGAATATTTACAGCCGTTACTGATAATATTGGCTACTGCAAGATGGAGCAGCTGTTCATTCCCCTGCACTTTCAGTTTTTTCGGATTATCAGGAAGCATACTGATATCCAGATAGATATTATTTCGGGAATCAATTCTTCTGAGGGTTTCAATAACATCCCAAAGCAACTGATCAATTCTCACCTTGTCCATTTTCTGAATCTTTCCATCGAATCCGGTTTGGGCAATCATGAGTAAGGCTTTGATTTTTTTATCCAGCTTTTCGGCTTCATCCAGAATGATACCAAGAGTTTCTTTGTATTCGTCTGCTGTTCTGCTGATAGAAAGCGCTACATCAGCTTCACCCATAATGGATGTAAGAGGAGTTCTCAATTCGTGGGAAACATTTCCGATCAGGTGATTCTGAGTCTCAAAAGAAGTTTCAATACGGTTGAGCATATCATTGAATGTATCTACCAGTTCATTAAGCTCTTTGTTATCAGGCTGAGACTCCAGTCGTAAGTGAAGATTTTCAGAACTGATTTCCTTTACTTTTCCTGTAATTTTTAAGATAGGCCTGAATAAGGTTTTCGACAGATAAAAAGAAAAGATCATACTGAAAAACAGTGAAAGAACAATACAGGTAAGCAGTGTCCTTTTTAGAAAGCCAAGATAATAAATGACATAATGGTTTTTGGCAGAAGCAATAGCTATATAATCTTTATCATCATATCTGAAGCTTTGTCCTATATAATAGAATTCCTGGTCATTATAATTGGATTCCCCTTCCTTGATAATATTTTTAAAGAAGTAATCAGGAATATGAACTTCCTGGGATATTTTTTTGAAATTGGAATCTCTGGGAACGGCAAAAACATAGTCTTTTTCCATCGGAAGTTCCTCATCATTTAAACTATTGAGAATATAGTTTTCCGGAAGGTCGAGATGATCTTTGCTTTTTTCGATCTGAACAATGGTTGCAGTCCTGATCTTCAGCAGTTCATAAAACCTTTGGTGTGAGAAATTAACAATAGAAAAATAAACCAACCCACTGAACAGCAAAATGATGGCGGTAAAAACCAACATCAAAAGCACCATCGTTTTGGTCTGATTTGTAATGACTTTATTAAACATTCATTATGTTTTTTTCAACACATACCCCATTCCTATAACGGTATGAATCAGTTTATTATCATCCTGACTATCGAGCTTTTTCCTTAAATAGTTGACATATACATCCACCACATTGGTTCCCAGCTCATAATTTACGCCCCAGACTGCATCCAGAATTTCCGCTCTTGAAATTACTTTTTCCGGGTTATTCAGAAAATACAGCAGGAGTTTATATTCTGTGGAAGTAAGAGAAATATCTTCCCCGCCACGGGTTACTTTCTTGGTATAATCATTCACCATCAGATCCGAAAACTGAAAAACATGTTCATTATCCGGCTCCGGTTCAGCAATTTCCTGCGGGCCGTTATTATTGCTTCTTCTTAGCAGAGACTTCACACGGGCCACCAATTCAATAAATTTAAAAGGTTTTACCAGATAATCATCACCACCGCTTTCCAGTCCGAGAACAATGTTCTCCGAAGTTCCCAACGCAGTCAGAAATAAAATAGGAACGCTCTGATTGGTTTTTCTTATTTCTTTGCACACATCCAGACCATTCATTTCTGGAAGCATAATATCTAAAATTACCAGATCGAAATCATTAGCCTGCACCAGCTGTACTCCTGTACGCCCGTCAAAAGCTACAGAAATTTCATACCCGTTTTCCTGAAGTCCCTTTTTAATAAAAGATACCACACTGGTTTCGTCTTCGATAAGAATAATTTTTTTCATAGATGAAATAAGGAGTTTCACAAAAATAGGGAAATTTTATTGGGATAGGCAAAAAGGGAAAGAAAGCAGAAGACAAACCCAGCCCTTCTTTTTTCAATAATAATTTTCAATGAATTGATTCTTCCTCTTATCCAAACTCTATAGAATAATATTACCTTTGCTTTTAATAGAGTGACGAAAAAAATAATTCAGGTTAAATTGCACACAGTATGAACGATTTTTTAATAGGTATCGGTAAGAGATTAAAGGATATTAGAAAAAAGAATAATTTAACCATCAATGATCTGGCTTTCAAAGCGAATGTGAGTAACGGTCTTGTTTCCAGAATTGAAAACGGCAGAACCATCCCTTCACTTCCTGTTCTGTTGGATCTTATTCAGTCTCTTGAGATTGATGCCAGTTATTTTTTTGAAGGGGTTGAGAAAAAATCCAATGCCAAATTCATCTATGTTCCAAAAGAAAACCAGCAGGTTATAGAAAAAGAGGTAGAAGCTGAAGGATTCAAATATATGCATATCTTCAGCAAAAGTCTTCATTCTTTGGGATTTGAAGCGGTGTTGCTGACTCTTGAACCCAATTCTAAAAGGGAGAAGGTGATTACCGATGCCTGGGAATTTAAATATATTCTGAAAGGAGAAGTAAAATATGTGATTGATAATGAAGAAATCATTTTAAAAGAGGGAGATTCTCTTTATTTCAACGGTAAGTTTCCTCATGTTCCCGTAAGTATCAGCGATGAAAGCTGTGTGATGCTTGTTCTTTACTTTTATACCGCTTAATACCTTTTTTAACGCAAAATTTTTTACCGCTTTTGTCATTCTGACGAAGGAAGAATCTCTTATTTGCATTCAATAATTTGAGATTCTTCAACAATAACATCACCTTTGCATCCCTATAATATGGCATTATAATAAGTCAACTTTGCGTTTAAATAATCATCTTATTTTTATATAATCCTTCAATTTTTGATTTTCCAGCACATATAAAAGTTTACAAATATGCAACTTTTGTTTTCCCATTTTCTTCCAAGATGAACGAAATATTAATTAAAACAGTCCTCATTTCTGGAAATTTCTATTTCTGTTATTTTCTGGAAAAATTTGCGAAAAGTATTGAAATAGTGAATTTAAACATTGTTTGAAACTATTTTCAAGGGTTATCACTCATGAGTTTAAAAGTAAAATAAGCGTAACAAACAGCGGTTATTTGTTAAACAATACTTAATACAAAATATTTATATATATTAAAATTATTAGCGTGATTTGCATAAAAAATTTAATATATGTAAAAATGAAAACAAAATTAGAGAAATTACTTACCCTTGTTTTTGTCTGTTTCATAGTCTTTGTTTCAGCACAAAAACAGTTAATTATAGGAACTGTTCTTGATGACAGCCAGCCTCTCCCCGGGGCAACAGTCAAAATAAAAGGCTTATCTAAAAATATAACGACTGATATTGAAGGAAAATTCACCATCAATGATATCAAAGAAGGCCAATACACTTTACAAATCAGCTATATAGGATATGAATCTTCAGATATCAATGTAGATCTTAAACCGGAACAAACGGTTGATTTGGGAATCATCAAACTTTCTCAGCCCCGAAAAAACATTGATGAAGTAGTAGTTACGGGGACTCTTAAAAATACGGAAGCAAGAGCTTTAAACCTTCAGAAAAATGCCATCAATATTACCAATGTAATCGCTTCTGATGGAATCGGAAAACTACCAGACAGAAATGCAGCAGAAACAGTACAGCGTGTACAGGGCGTTTCTATTGAAAGAGACCAGGGAGAAGGAAGATTTGTTTCCCTGAGAGGACTTCCGCCATTCTGGGCATCCACAACCATCAATGGAAACAGACTTCCCACTGCCGAGGAAGAAACGACTTCCAGAGCTACTGCATTCGACTTCTTTCCAACAGAACTGATCTCCTATGTACATGTAAACAAGTCTTTTACCCCAGATATGGAAGCTGACGGAATAGGTGGCGGTGTCAATTTCATCACCAAAACACCACCCATGAAAACTGAATTCAAGGCAACTGTGGGAAGCGGTTATAATGCTAAAGCTGATAAAGGAGTTTATAACCTGGGGTTTTTATATGGAGGAAGAACGAAGGATAAAAAATTCGGCTATTTATTCAACTTTGCGCATTTCATAAGAAACTGGTCTACAGATAACTTTGAGGCGAGGAGAAGTGGTGATGAAGGGGTTTTCAGACTGGAACTTCGTGATTATAACGGAGTCAGAAAAACAACAGGAATCAATACTGCTTTTGAATATGTATTGTCTCCAAAAACAACCTTCTATTTAAAAGGAATGTATGGTACTTTATCGGACGATGAAACCCATTATAAACACAGAATCCGATTTGATAAATTCAGCAGTGCCAATAATACAGCAAGAGTGGAGCTTCAGAATATTCATAATTTACTGATAACGGAGCTTACTTCTGTTTCCCTGGGAGCAGTTCATCAATTAAACAAAGGAAAAATAGATTGGGATCTATCTTATTATGACAACAAATTCAAATATGGAAATATCCCTGATAAACAGAATAATTCTTACTATGTCATCAAGTATACCCAATCTGGTGTAGGCATCAATCCTGATTATATTTCAAATCACGGAAATGGACCAAGAGCTTACTGGAAAGCTGATGGAGGAAAATTAGATTATAAAAATCCGGATGCATTATTCGGTTTCTACAGTGATCCGAACTTTAAAATGGACGCATCTCAGATGAGATTTACAGATCTTGAATTTTATAAGGTCTTTGTAGAGGAAAAGGATAAAATCGTAGCGGCTTTCAACCATGAGATCAATGCTTCTGATAAACTGACTTTAAAATATGGTTTTAAATACAGAGATAAGGAACGTAACGCAAAGTTCTCTGATATTTTCTACAACTGGAGCAGCGGAACAGCACCTCTTCTGTCTGATTATTCTCAATATATTACGACACAACCCAACGGCCCGAAATATTTAAGTGAAATGAGTGTCCACATCGGCAATACTTTTGGGCCTGTACTTTCAACCACAGGAATGAACCAGTTCTGGTATGATCATCAGGGAAATCTGAAAATCAATACTTCAGATTCAGAAGCGCTGGAATATAATAAAGCATTAGGAAGAAACTTTGATGTGTTCGAAAAACATGCAGACGCTTACGGGATGGCCACCTATAAACTGAATGATCAGATTACCATTTTAGGAGGAATCAGATTATCAAATACGAATACGAAAGTGAAGGGTTACAGCGTGAATGACGATGTACTGACTCCTGTAGAAAATACCAAAAACTATCTGGCTGTTCTTCCGATGATTCATTTGAAATATACATTAAACGATAAAGCCAACCTCCGTTTTGCTGCAACGAGAACCTTCTCAAGACCTAATTTTGGAGATCTGACTCCCGGAGGAACTTATATTGAAGCAGACAACGAGTTCAAAGGCGGAAACCCAAACCTTAATCCTACGTATTCTTTGAATTTTGATCTGATGGGAGAATATTATTTTTCCAATGTAGGAATTCTGAGTGGAGGCGTTTTTTATAAATCCATTACTGATCCTATTTTTCAGGATTCATTTATCGGCAACTATAACGGAATCAATGGAGTACAGTTCACAGCTCCCAACAACGGAAAAGCTGCATGGCTGGGAGGTATTGAACTTGGAATTAACAAAAGGTTTGATTTCCTTCCAGGGTTTTTACAGTATTTCGGAGTACAGCTGAATGCCACATTCATGACTTCAGAAATGGAAAAGCCAAGCGGAAGAACGGTAGCCCTTCCCTATCAGGCAAAGGAATTATACAACGCGCAGCTTTTCTTTGAGAAAAAAGGATTCAATGCAAGACTAGCTTACAACTACAAAGGAAAATATGCCGTAGAATATGCTGAAGAGGATATCAATGACTCTTATTATGGCAAATACAGCAATCTGGACTTCGGAGGTTCTTACCAGTTTACGAAATACCTGACTTTGTATGCGGATGTGAACAATATTCTGAACAAACCTCTGATCTATCATTTCGGTAAAAATGAAGACCGTCCTGAACAGGTAGAATATTATGGAGTACGATTCAATCTTGGAGTAAAACTGAACTTCTAAATCATAATCATGGCCAGAACCATCAATAAAAAAACACTAGTTACACTGAAAGCTGCTTTTGCTGCTTTCGGTGTTTACTTCTGCATGTACGGTTTCAGGAAACCTTTTACCGTAGCTTCTTTTGAGGGGCTCTCCTATTTCGGGGTAGATTATAAGATTCTGATTATCATCGCTCAGGCGGTGGGGTATTTTATCTCAAAATTCATCGGGATCAAATTTATTTCGGAACTGAAGCCTCAGAAAAGAATCACTTATCTGTTTACTTTCATTGGGATTGCAGAACTTGCGTTGTTAGGATTTGCAGCCGTTCCTGCTCCTTACAATATTTTGTTTATGTTTATCAATGGTATTCCGCTGGGAATGATCTGGGGAATTGTGTTCTCTTACATTGAAGGGCGAAAAACTACGGAAATCATTGGTTTATTCTTATGTTCAAGCTTTGTGGTTTCTTCAGGATTTACAAAATCTGTAGGGAAATTTCTGATGGATACTTTTCCCATTTCAGAATTCTGGATGCCGTTTTCAGCCGGACTTGTTTTTATCATCCCTTTACTGCTTTTCGGGCTGCTTTTAAATAAAATCCCAAGGCCTACGGAAGAAGATATTTTGCTTAAAAATAAGAGACAGCCATTGAATGGTTCAGAAAGAAAAGCATTGATCCAAAAGTTTTTTATTCCGATCGTGTGTATTATCTTCTTATATATCAGTTTAACCGTTTTAAGAGATTTCAGAGATAATTTCAACCGTGAGATCTGGGACGGGCTGCACTTTACTTTTGACAGTTCTATTTTTACCCTGACGGAGATTCCGATTGCTGTAATGGTTCTTGTAATTTTAAGTTTTATGGTAAAAGTAAAAAACAATAAAAAGGCATTTTTGTATTATCATTACATTCTTTTTGCAGGAATTCTTACGGTAGGACTTTCTACTTATCTGTTTCAGCAGGGCACTTTATCTCCTTTTTTATGGATGACGATTTCCGGGTTCGGAATGTACATCTGCTATATTCCCTTTAACGGAATTTATTTTGACCGGATGATCGCCGCTTTTGAAATCAAAGGAAATGTAGGTTTCCTGATCTATATTGTAGATTCATTCGGATACCTGGGAAGTGTGCTGGTCCTGCTGTATAAAAACTTTGGTTCGGCTCAGACTTCGTGGTTACATTTTTATATCAACTTAAATTATATCATCACAATATCTGTTTTCGTTCTTTCGGTGATTGCTTTTCTGGCTTTCAGGAAAAAGTCAAAGCCGAAATCAAACTCAAACACTAATCAATTCATCAATTTCGATACGTCGAAAATTTTATAAATTATAGTACAATGACAACAAAATTTGATTTAATCGTTGTAGGAGGTGGAATTTTAGGAACATTCCATGCTTATCATGCGCTGAAGAAAAACCTTAAGGTAGCTTTACTGGAAAGAAATTCTGTTCCTCAAGGAGCTACAGTAAGGAATTTCGGGCAAGTAGTGCCATCCGGAATGGATCTTAAATGGCAGAATTTCGGAAGAGAAAGCCTGGCAATATATAATGAACTTCACACTCAGGCAGACCTTACCATCAGACAAAATGGTTCCATATATATCGCTTCAAACGATGAAGAACTTCAACTGATTGAAGAGCTTCATCAAATCAACAGAAATAATGATTATGAATCTGTTTTATTATCCAAAAACGACTGCATCAAGAAATATGACGGGCTTCGTTCTGATTATTGTAAAGGAGGTCTGTTTTTCCCACAGGAACTTTCCGTAGATTCTGCAGATATGATTGTAAAACTTCACAAGCTGCTTCAGGAAAAAATGGGATTGCAGATTTTCTATAATACAACGGTTCTTGAAACCAATGAAGATGATCAGAAATGTACAGCTGTAGCAGCAGACGGAACAGAATTTAATGCTTCTAAAATTATTATCTGCGGCGGAAATGAGTTCAAAACTTTGTATCCTAAAGTGTTTAATGACAGCGATCTGGAAGTGAGTAAACTGCAGATGCTTCAAACCAAACCTCAGGGAATCTATTCGCTTCAGGGAAATATCCTTACAGGTCTTTCTGTAAGACGATATGAATCATTCAGTGAATGCCCTTCTTTTCAGAAAATCAAGGATTTAGAAAACCCGAACTCATTTGAAAAGAAGTACGGAATTCACATATTATTCAAACAGGCACTTGACGGTTCTGTCATCATAGGAGATTCTCATGAATATGCAGATGCAAAAAATGCGGATGATCTTGGGTATGATCTTAATATGGAGATTGATGAATTCATGATTCATGAGGCTAAAAAAATCATTGATCTTCCTACGTATGAAATTCAGAGACGATGGTTCGGAATTTATTCCCAGTGCAAAACAAAAGATATTTTTGAGCACAGCCCATCTGCCAATATTCATATTGTAACAGGTATCGGAGGAAAAGGAATGACAGGAAGCGGTGGCTTTTCTAAGTTTAATATTGAAAAAATTTACGCATAACATTTACATGAAAAATATAGAATTATTAGTTCTGGATATGGCCGGAACAACAATTGATGAGGATAATGTAGTCTACAAAACACTTACCAACGCCGTGAATGACTATGGCTATGTGGTAAGTCTGGAAAAAGTATTATCCAGCTGTGCCGGAATGGAAAAACTGGAAGCCATCACAAGCCTTTTAAAAGAAATTAATGGAAATGAAGAGGATGCTCCTGCTATTTTTGAGAATTTTTCTGACCAGCTAAAGGAATCTTATAAAAACCTTGACGTAAAACCCATCAACGGAACGGAAGATTTCCTGCTCAGCATGAAGTCTCAAAATAAAAAGATCGTTTTGAATACAGGATATACATCCGAAATCGCTCATCAGCTTTTGAACAAGCTCAACTGGAAAGAAAGTATTCATTTTGATGCTTTGATTACAGCGGATGATGTTTCGGAAAGCCGACCAAGCCCTGAAATGATTCATCTTGCAATGAAGAAATTCAATATTACTGAAGCCAATAAGGTTTTAAAGGCAGGTGATTCTGTCATCGATATTGAAGAGGGCAAAAATGCAGGCTGCGGACTTACGGTAGCAGTTCTTTCAGGAGCCCAAAGCAAGGCAGAACTTGAAAAGGCAGCCCCGGATTATATTCTGAATACGATTTCAGAAGCTGAAGATATTCTTTAATCCATTTTTTCAGATTATTTTTAAATACTTCTTGACACAAATGTTTTCGTGGTAATCCATTGAAAATGTTTGTGTTTTTAACCACCCCGTCAAAAATTCTTTGAATTTTTGACACCCCTCCGGAGGAAGGGAATATCGTACGTTCGATTAAATATTTGTCAAGATCAGAAACGTTCGGATGTTATTGTGAACTTTATATTCGCAAAGACTATTACTTAAAATAAATAGAGTCATTCTCTTTTGTGACTTTGTGGTTAATATCTAAACTTTTTCCGCGAACTTTTTAATTATCAATTAATTAACTTTCAGTTTACAAAAGTTTACAAATAGTAAACTAATTTTACAATAATTAAAAATAAATTACTATTTGTAAACTTTTATGCTTTCAAAAACCTATTTCCCAATGAAAACAAAACTATTCTCAATGGCTGTTGTAATGAGCTGTTTCCTTGGAGCTCAGACCAAAAAAGTTCTATTTATTGGTATAGACGGATGTCGTGCAGATGTCATGATGTCTACCCCTACTCCCAACATTCAAAACCTTATCAATCAGTCCATTTATTCTACCGACGGACTTTGCGCTGCCACTACCTGGAGCGGAAACGGATGGAGCACCATGCTTACCGGAGTATGGCATACCAAGCACAATGTTCAGGACAATAACTTTACCAATCCGAACTACATCAATTACCCTGACTTTTTAACAAGAGCAGAAACTTATAATCCTGCTCTAAGAACCATTTCTCTTGCTCACTGGTCACCCATCAACGACAAAATCATTCAAACCGCTGATGTAAAGACCAATCTGGCAACAGATCTCGCGGTAAAAAATGCGGCAATAACAGCTTTACAGAATGATAATCCAGATATTCTCTTCGTAGATTTTGATGATGTAGACCATGCGGGACATTCTTATGGATTCTCATCAACAGTTCCACAGTATGTATCTTCTATTAAGACAACGGATACTTATATCGGAGAAATTGTTGCTGCCATGAAAAACAGACCCTCTTATAACAATGAAGACTGGCTGGTTGTATTAACCACCGATCACGGCGCAATTGAAAGCTCTCATGGAGGAGGAAACCTTACTGAGAGAAATATTTTTACTGTATATTCTAATCCAGGATTTACTCCACAGCAGATCAGTAAAACGGTACTGGAATCCAATAAGACATTTAATCAGTTGAATTTTCCTGCCGGAACTTATGCAAAACCAGCGAACCAAACTCCTTTTAATTTCGGAGCCAATCAGGATTTTACCATTGAGTTTTGGGTAAAACCTAATGCTGCGTACTCCAGTGATCCGGTAATGATCAGTAATAAAAACTGGGCGAATGGGAAAAATAAAGGATTTGTTTTCTCAGGCTACTCAGGGCAGACATTCAAAATGAATATTGGTGATGGCACCAACAGAATAGACCTTGTGGGCGGAAAAATAGAAACCAATAAGTGGAAACATATTGCTGCCAGCTTTGACAGAGATGGGCTGGTAACTCTTTATGAAGATGGTGTTCCGGTAACTTTTGCTAAAATGAGCACCATCGGAAGTATTGATTCCGGACTTCCTTTAACCTTAAATCAGGATGGAACAAATACTTATGGAATAAACCTTGCGGCTTCCTATAAAGATGTGAGAATCTGGAAATCTGCTCTTCCTAACGATGTAATCGTGAATTGGGCTAATCAGGATATTACGTCCTCACACCCTTATTATTCTCAATTATTAGCCAATTGGAAATGTAATGGAACTTCAGGAAATACACTGACGGATTCAAGTCCAAATGCTAATAATATGACTGTAACAGGTTCTCCTAGTTATAACACCAATACCGTCAACAATTTCAAAGTTTATGATTATACTTCAACGACGAGAGAAACAGACCACTTCCCTACGGTATTGAACTGGCTTTGTATTCCGGTACAGGCTTCATGGGGAATAGATGGTGTTAACAGAATACCTGTATGTTCAAAAGAAATATTGGCAGCAAAAGAGACGAAAGTAACCACTGATGATTTTAAGATATATCCAAATCCAGTATCAACATTCATCGGTATTCAGTATTCATCTGAAGATAAGGAAATTAAAGCAGAAATTATCGATAGTAAAGGAACTCTTGTTTCAGCATCACAACTGCAATCTTCAAGAGGATATTATGATGAAAAAATTAATATCGGAAATCTTCCGGCAGGAGTTTATTTTATTAAAATTAACGGAAGCAAAAAGTCACAGACCAAGACCTTCATCAAGAAATAAAACAGTAAAGCAATTAGATTTAAATTTTGATATTAGAACAAGGATATTCCTATCCGAGTTCTAATATTTTTTTTGCTTATTTGTTAAATATCAGCTCCATCCGTACATCTGCACGGTCGTACTCAGCATGACCAATAGGTGTATGAATAAAGCCCAGCTTTTCATAAAGTTTAATAGCAGGAACCAGTATTGAATTGGTCACTAAAAAGACTTTTCCTGCGTTTAATTCTTTCGCTTTTTCAACCAATGCATTTCCTAGCAGATAGCCCAGCTTTTTACCTTGAGCTTTAGGACTTACTGCCATTTTTGAAAGCTCAAAAGTAAGGGGATGATCCTCCGTTTTTACTAATGCACAAGTTCCTACTGCTTCTCCATCCAGCAAAGCAAAGGCAATGTGTCCTCCTTTATTTAAAATCTCTTCTTCCGGATGATCCAGCAGTTTATAATCTCCCGCTTCCATCACAAAAAATGTTTTGATCCATTCTTCATTCAAAGCTTTGAAAGCTTCTTTATACTGAGGTTCGTATACTACAATTTTTACTTCATTCTTACTATCATTCATCGCTATAAGGTTTATTAAATTTTGTTTTTTATCATTTTGCCCAGTTTCTCAAGGTCGCTTTCTACTCTATCTGTCCATTCCAATGCATAATTCAGACGCATACAGTTCTGATACTGATTATATTGTGAAAACATTCTTCCCGGGGCAAAGTTTACTTTCTGGTTTACTGCGATATCATAAAGATCTTCTGTACAGATTCTCTTATCCAGTTCCAGCCAGAGCATAAAACCGCCTTTTGGCTCTGAGATTTTGGTATTATCCGGAAAGTATTCAATCACCGATTTTTGAATCTGCAGGTAATTGGCATACAGCTTTTTTCTGAACATTCTCAGGTGATGATCATAACGTCCGTGGGCAAGGAAATCGGCAATCACATCTGAAAACAAAGACGGCCCGCTTACCGTCTGAACCAGTTTCTGACGGATAATTTTTTCTTTAAATTTTCCCGGGGCCACCCATCCTACTCTAAAGCCAGGTGCCAATGTTTTGGAAACCGAGCCTACCCACATCACAATTCCTGCTTCATCATAAAACTTACACGGTTTCGGTCTTCCCGCTCCGAAATAAATGTTTCCGTAGACATCATCTTCTACCAAAGGAACATTGTGCTCGGTGAGCATTTTAACCAGCTCTTTTTTGTTCTCATCAGGCATTTGAAATCCTAGCGGATTATTATAGTTCACCACAAAACAACATGCAGAGAGTTTCGGAAGAACTTTTTTTAAAGCATCCAGATCCACTCCTGTAATGGGATGAGTAGGAATTTCTACCGCCTTCAATCCCAATAACTGAATAGCCTGAAGGATTCCAAAATATACAGGACTTTCCACCGCTACCGAATCTCCTGGTTGTGTCACAGCCATTAAGCAATTATAAACGGCATTCATCGCTCCGGAAGTAATGACAAGATCATCTTCTGTGATTTTCCCTTCCATGACCATTGACCATTTGGCGATTTCCCGACGCAGCACTTCGCTTCCCTGCACGGGTTCATAATTGGTCCCACTGTCGCTTTTCCTTTTCATTACATCAATCATACATTTCTTCATCTTAGCCACCGGAAGAAGACTTTTCCCCGGAATCCCAAGAGCAAACTGTGTGACATCCGTTCCTCCAATACTCCCGAATACTTTATCAATCAGATCCTGAGGTGTATTTTTTCCTTCTGAAACTTTTATCTGAGCTACGGAAGGCAGCGCCAGTTTTCGCTGGGAGGTCTGGCTTACATAGTATCCATATTTAGGACGTGATTCTACCAGAGAACGGCTTTCCAGTTCCATATAGGCCTGTTTTATGGTATTCAGGCTTACATTGTATAACTTCTGGGCACTTCTCAGTGAAGGCAGCCTGTCACCAAACTGCAGGGTTTCACTTTTGATCTGCTCTGTGACAGAATTGGCTATTTTAAGGTACAGAACATCTTTAGACATAGAATCAGGGTTTTAAGTAAATGTACAATTTTATCCTGTTTTTATTCAGGATTCAGCCAGCTGATCATACTGTTGATACTACTTCTTAATTGTTCCGGATCCTTGAAATTGGGCGTATTATTATTTTTGCAATATCGTTCAGCCCGGGAAAAAAAGTTTCTTTTTTCGGCTTCTGTCATTCTGTTTTTATCATAGATTTTAAAAGAAATTTCATTCTTTTCATTAATGATAAGACTGGCAAAAGCAATGACTTCCCTGCCATTTTTAGCCAAAAGAAAAGGAAGTCCGAAATTTTGGTCTGCTTTCTTCAAATTCTGTGTTTCCAGAAAAATGTTTTTCAGCACCAACATGTCTGATACATAAGCCTCAGCATATTGAAACTGTTTCTGATGTTGAGTGATTGTTTCCATATTTTCTTCTTTAGCTAAACAAAATTATGAAGGATTTAATTTTGGATACAGATACAGAACTATACAATATTATGGGTACAGAATATATTCTATTAACTGGAATTTGTTATGCGAACAGAAACAGTTCAACAGCCAGACCAGAAATTGATATAATAAGGAACTATATTTTTTGCTCTTTATATTCTTAAATCAGATTGTGCAAACTTTATTCCTTCCTTCAAAATACTGTGATATCAAGTATCTGATAATGCTTGACTGCACAGAATTGCAAATATTTTTATCAACCATTTGTATCGCATTCTCTATATTTGCAAAAAATTTTAGACAACATGAGCTTCTTTGGAAGTAATATTAAGAAAATACGACAGGTTAAGGGATTAAGCCAAAAGGCTTTTGCAGACTTGTTTGATTTAAACAGAGGGGTTATAAGCTCTTATGAAGAAGGACGTGCAGAACCAAAAATCGAAACCATACTGAAAGTTGCGAATCACTTTAATCTTAATCTTGATAAATTTCTGACAGAAACCCTACAGGCTAGCCAATTGGGAAGTGCTTCAAACACTGATCAGCTTATGCTTTTCCCGGAATTTACCAATCAGAATGATAAGGAAACGCAAATAACAACAGAAAGTTCTAACCTGTCAATATTGCAAAAAATATTAGCATCTGTTGATTTGATCTATGAATTTACTACAGAAAAGCATCTATTACCGCAATATCAATATGGAGATGTTGTATTTCTAAATAAATCCGGTCTGAATACAGAACCTATCAATAAATTATTGGTGTATACAAATGAGAATCTGCAATATATCTCTGATAATCAATCAACAAAAGGAAATATTCAGGAATATTATAAGATTGTAGGATATGTTTCCACAGCAGACAAGAATATTTTCACCAGTATTTTTGAAAGGCTGGAAAGACTGGAAAAGAAAGCCGGAAACGACCAGATATTATAGAGGCTATAAACAAAAATCCCTCCGTAATCAGATTACAGAGGGACTTGTACCCCAGACGGGACTTGAACCCGTACGTCCTTGCGGACACAGGATTTTAAGTCCTGCGTGTCTACCAGTTCCACCACCAGGGCATGGTGTGGGCAAAAAAAAAGATCCGAACCTAGGTTCCAACCTTTTGAATGACTCTTAAGAGCCTTTTCGCATAGTGCGGATGAAGGGACTCGAACCCCCACGCCTCACGGCACCAGATCCTAAGTCTGGCGTGGCTACCAATTACACCACATCCGCTGATTTACCGATCTGTTTTTACAAATTCGGACTATATTTCTTACAAATATAAGACTTTTATTTAAAGAACGCTCTCTATTAAAACAAAAAACCCTCCGTAAGATATTACAGAGGGTCTTGTACCCCAGACGGGACTTGAACCCGTACGTCCTTGCGGACACAGGATTTTAAGTCCTGCGTGTCTACCAGTTCCACCACCAGGGCATGGTGTGGAGCGAAAAACGGGATTCGAACCCGCGACCCCAACCTTGGCAAGGTTGTGCTCTACCAGCTGAGCTATTTTCGCATAGTGCGGATGAAGGGACTCGAACCCCCACGCCTCACGGCACCAGATCCTAAGTCTGGCGTGGCTACCAATTACACCACATCCGCTGGTTTTTTTATATTGTAAGTTTTAAAGAGCTTGCTTCGTTTTTGTGAGTGCAAATATAGGGCAATTTCCTTTACTACCAAACTTTTCAAGAAAAAAAATTAAAATTTCTACATTTTTTTTTCACGGCACCTTTTATTACATTTCATTTTCTTACTTTTACATCGTTAATATTTACGATATGGAATTACAAGGAACGGTAAAGAAACTTTTTGATGCTCAAACATTTGCGAGCGGGTTTCAAAAAAGAGAAATGGTTATTTTAACTCAAGAACAGTATCCACAGCCGATAAACATAGAATTTTTATCTGATAAAATCAGTTTATTAGATAACCTTAGAGAAGGAGAAAACGTAAAGGTAGGAATCAATATCAGAGGTAGAGAATGGGTTTCTCCTCAAGGTGAAACTAAATACTTCAACTCTATTACAGGGTGGAGAGTAGAGAAAGTTTCTGAGAATGCTTCAGAACCTACTCAGGCAATGTCTCAGCAATCTGCAGCTCCAGTTTCAAACGAAAATCCGTTTGCAGGAGATGATGATGATGATTTACCTTTTTAATTAAAGAATACAAGATCAAATATAAATCCTGCTTTTTGAAGTGGGATTTTTTTTCTAAGCATGGTTCGATTAGACGAAAACGAGATTTCATTTCCTGACCCTGAGCTGTATGATGGTCATGAAGGAGTGGTTGCTTTTGGAGGTGACTTGTCTGTAGAGCGTATCTGGTTTGCTTATCAACTTGGTATTTTCCCCTGGTACAATCCCGGAGAAGAAATTCTATGGTGGTGTCCAGATCCAAGATTTGTACTGTTTCCTGAAGAAATGAAGGTTTCAAAATCAATGAGAAAGATATTAAACAGGAATGTTTTTACTTTTTCAGAGAACAGGAATTTCAGGGAAGTGATCAGGAACTGTCAAAAGGCGAGCCGAAAAGGCCAGTCCGGGACATGGCTTTCTGATGAGCTGATGCATACTTTTATTCAGCTTCATGAATATGGCCTGGCCAAAAGTATTGAAGTGTGGCAGGATGAAGAGCTTGTAGGTGGTTTTTATGGATTGCAGATTGGCGGTGTATTTTGTGGAGAAAGCATGTTTGCTAAAGTGAGCAATGCTTCCAAGGCAGGATTTATCCACTTTGTAGAGAGCAATAAAAATAATATTGAATTGATTGACTGTCAATCTCATACAGAGCATCTTGAAAGTCTGGGTGCTAAAATGATTCCTAAAAAAGAATTTCTAAAAATCTTACACGAAAATAATGAACGCGGATAAAGAAAAATGGGTTCTTCTGGTTATCCTGAGTATTATCTGGGGATCATCCTTTATTTTGATCAAAAAATCTCTCGAGCATTTTAATCCTTTTCAGGTAGGATCTTTAAGAGTTCTTATTGCCGGGATTATTTTACTTCCGATTGCCATTTCAAATTATAAACTTTTCCCCAAAAAACATCTGAAATGGTTAATTTTGGCTGCTTTTACAGGAAATTTTATTCCGATGTTCCTTTTTCCAATCGCAGAAACTGAAGTCAGCAGCAGCATTGCGGGAATCATCAACTCTATGATGCCAATTTTTGTGATTATTGTAGGAGGGTTGGTATGGAAGTTTGAAACGACAAAAAAACAAATCATAGGAACATTAATAAGTTTCACGGGAGTCTGCATTCTAGCATTTGGCGGCGGAGACGGCGGGGAATTGAAAATGATCCCAATCATGCTTTTATTATTGGCTACTTTATGCTATGCCCTGAGCACAACGACCGTCAAATCAAAGCTTATGGAGGTTTCTTCCACTGTTTTATCAGCTTTTGTTTTCTCTTTTGTCCTATTATTTCCTTCCATTATTGCATTGACGGGCACCGGATTCTTTTCGGAGTTAAGTTTTTCGAAAGATAATCTGATGGGCCTTATGTTTGTGAGCCTTTTATCGGTTTTTGGAACCGGGCTGGCAATGATGATGAATTACCGCTTGCTGAAAGTTTCCACCCCTCTTTTTGCATCTACGGTTACTTTAGTAATGCCTATTGTTGCTATCATATGGGGAATTTTGGATGGTGAGAAACTAACTTATTTACAATTTATAGGAGCAGGAATCATTATTGCCGGACTTCTGTTTTTAAGAACAAATACAAAAAAATAAAATCATATTATAAATTAAATTATATTTGACTGATTTAACTTATAACTATGAAAAAAATTCTACTTTGTGGCTCAATAGCCTTATTAACACTTTCTTGTTCTTCTTCTGACGATACTCCTTTTGACAACAGTGACCCCTCCAATCAAAGTGTAATTCTTCCTACAAGGATGACTATGGATGGTATTGTAATGAAAATCAATTACAACGGAACCAAAATCATCAGCATGATTAACAATATTAATCATGGGCAAAGAATTGAATTCACTTATACTGATGATTATGTTACCGGTATTAAACACTACGAAAACAACGTTCTTGAAAGCGCAGCTGAATACAGCTATTCTAACGGACGTATGGCAACAGCGGTTACGAAGGAATATTCTACTACCGGTACCATACAGAACACGGTTGCATTTACCTACACTTACACAAGTACTGCAGAAATCAGTGTAAAAAGACAAACGAATTCAGGAACTGCCGGCTCTTCTACGATCAACAGTGTTTTTACGTACAGCAATGGAAATATGGTAAGCAATGTGGGTTCAGGAACAGGAACAGTCAATGGAAATACAGTTAATTACACAGAAAAAGAGACCTATACTTACACGGATAAAAACTATCCTTTTAAAAATGTAAAGGGCTTTGATAAAATCATATTCAATGGAAATGAAAGCAGTGACGGGGTAAGCATGTTGTTTTCAAATATAAAAAACAGCTTAAGCACTTATAAAGGGCAGTTTACCAATACCACGGCCGGTGGAGGTACCGGAACAGGAACAACTTCTCATAAATATACCACTACATTTAATACCGCAGGTTATCCGTCTGTAGAAGACAGACAATTACTTGACGTTAATGGAAACCCTCTAACAAGTGCTCCTGATAAATTCATCTACGAATACAACTATCAATAAAAAAACCTGCATTTCTGCAGGTTTTTCTATTATTTTTTAGATTGATCTAATTCTTTTTCTTCACTTTAGTAGCCTTAACTTTTTTCACTTCATCTTTAATGAAAGGATATTTTTTCTGCATATCCTTAACTAAAGACGGATCAAGGTCTAATGCTTTCTGAAGTGATTCTGTTCCTTTATCCTGATCTTTCAGATTGAAAAAACAATTACTCAACTGATAAAACAGCTCAGCTCTGTGGTGCTTTTTTATGGCACTGTTCAAAACAGTTACCGCATCTTCGTACTCTCCTACCAACATCAAAACTTCTGAGTAGGCATACCAGTTGTAGAACCTTGTAGGTTCTGCATCTACGAGCTTTTTAAGACAGGAAAGGCTTTCTTCAAACTTTCCTGAATCGATGAATAGAAACGCTAATCTTTTTTGGTAATCAAGATTGTTTTCATTCAGCTGGGTAGCTTCTTTAGCATAATGCAATGCTTCAGACATTCCGCCCATTTCTTCATAAAGATAAGACTGCTCCATCATTGCAAGATAAAACTGAGGGTCTTCTCTCAATGATTTCTGGAATGCGTTTAAAGCTAGAATAGGCTGTTTTAATGCCTTATTGCACAATCCGATCTTATAAAAAGTAAATGCTTTTGTGTATTCCAGTTCCAGCATTTCTTCATAAGTATCGATAGCTTTCTGGTATTGTCCCATGGCTTCATAACAGGCTGATTTATTGGCATACACTCCTACAGAGTTTGAGTTGATTGCCAACAAATAATCGTAGCCTCTTATGGCTTCATCATAATTTTTTCTGTTGAAATAGAATTGTCCGTATTCAAACCAAGCGGTTTCAGAATAAGGGAATTCATCTAAATATTCATTAAGAAAGGCTATAGCCTCCTCGCTCTTATTCAGGTCACTGAAACACACCATACAGTTTTCCAGCGAATATTCATCCGTTGGATCTTCTTTCAGTGCTTTTCTGTAATGTTTAAGGGCGTTAAAAGGATCTCCGAGATTCACATATTCATCCGCAATAAAGTTGTGGAGAAAGTTTTCTTCTTCCTCTAATGTCAAAGCTTTTTTACAAATTTCAATGGATTTTCTGGGATTTCCTAAGCTCGAATAATATTTGGCGTAACAAACCAAAAAGTCTGTGTTCTCCATAGAAGCACCTTTTAACTCGTTGATTAGTTCCTTCGCCATATTATACTCTTCCCACTCCAGAAGGATTTCAAGTTTTTTGATCTTAATATCCAACGAATTGGGATGAAGCTTTAGACCATAATTAACCGCCATATCAGCGTAATTAAAATCACCAAGCTCCAAATAATAAACGATGATGTCTTCTAACTCTTCGGTATCGAAGTAGAATTCGTCATTGTTTTCCATCATTTCCTCGAACTTTTTTACAAGTTCATTTCCAAAATACTCTTCCAATAGTGTCCTCTTTGTCGGCCTGATGTCTGAATTTGCTTACAAACCTCGGCAAACGGTTAGTTAATAATACATCTGAAACTGATATTCAAATATTTATGCAAAGTTGCAACTTTTTTTTGAATTTTCCATTTCATAAATTTCTATTATAAAAATAGTAAAAAAAGAAAACCGATAAAAGGATTGTGGATAAAAAAATGGAAATTGGGGTTAAATTCTTATCACCAGCCGTTTTCCGCTTTGTATCTCCGCATTCCATGAGGCTTCGATATTTTTAATATCAACCTCTTTTGTTTCCATTTTAATTTTTCCTTCTACGGCTGCCTGATACATTTCCGGAATGATTTCTGAAAACAAAAGTGCTGATTCTTCTTTCGTCCAGCTTCCCAATCCTGATCCTGAAATCTGAATATCAGTTCCTCTGAGAATCTGTGAAGAAAGCTGAATAGTATCTCCGCTCATTCCGCCTATTGTTACCAGTTTTGTTTTATGGGAAAAAGTTCCGTCTCCTTTAAAGGCGGACAATATCATTTCTACAGAATGACCCCAGATATAATCCAATACAATATCTATAAGCGTCTGGTTGTGAATTTCTTTTATCTTTTGTTTAAAATCATGATCATCCAGCTTGAGTGAAATCACCTCATCAGCGCCCAACTCAAGCAAAGACTGCAGAGATTCTTCATTTCTACCGGTAACGATAACTCTCCCCGCTCCATATAGTCTGGCAATCTGAACTGCAATTCTACCTGTGATTCCTGTTGCTCCATTAATGAGGACTGTATTACCCTGTTGCATTCCAGCCTTAAATTTCAAGGCCATCGCTGATCCCATAACGGCGTTTGGTAATGCGGCCGCTAAAGAAAAATCAAGTTCTTCAGGAATCGGAATGATCATTTTTTTATCTGCTGCGGCTTTTTCGGATACCGTTCCTTTTTTGCTGAAAAAATAGACTTTATTTCCGTTTTCAAGATATCCTGCCCCATCTGTTCCAATAACCATTGGCTGATGTTCCTGATTTTCTGTTGAATAGTGATTTCCTCCCGCCCTGGCTCTGTCGAGATTTTTAATGGAGGCTGCTTTTACTGAAACCAAAATTTCATTTTCCTGTACTTCAGGCTCCGGGAAATCTGCGTATTGAGGGATACTTCCTTTTTCAAATACTACTGCTGCTTTCATTCTTTTAATTTTTATACAAAATTATGAGGGATGAACACAGTGGAACGATAACATTTGTTATGAGTTATGGGTTTTGTTTTGGAAAGGAAGCGGGAAGAGGGATTCTGGGAGCTCTCGAAGCCCATTGTGTAGAAACGGACTTCATTTAGTAAAGAATAAATGAAAATGCAACTAGAAAAATATGGATTTATGTATTATCATTATAAAACCTCCAGCTTCTGGCTTCCCTCTTCCAGCACTTTAAAGTTTCTCTTTCAATATTTTGCTTTTGATTCTGCTGAGATGTACGGTTGTAATACCGAGATAGGAGGCAATATAGTGCTGGGGAACTCTTTTGATAATCTCCGGCTTTTGTTTTACCAGGTTCAGGTATCTCTGCTGTGGCGTATCTTTAATGAAGGAAAAGAAATGTTTCATATAATCGAATACCCTTTCAAAAAGTGCATCCATAAAGAGATTTCGGAGCTCCGGATTTTCATAGACTTCTTCCAGAAACGCTTCCACATCTGGTTTGTTGATTTTGTATAAAATACAAGGCTCTATAGTCTCAAATGACACCATACTAGGCAAGCCTTTTTTGAAGCTTTCAAGGGATGAGAACATTGTATTTTCAAGAAAAAACTGAAAGGTTACGTCTTTTCCATCATTATTATACCAGGCTCTCACCATTCCTTTTTCAATATAATAGGCATTACAGGAAACCTCATCTTCTTTTAAAAGTAAGGTTTTGGCGGGAACTTCCATACGTTCAAAACGGCCCAGAAATTTTCTCCATTTTTCTTTAGGGAAGGGAAATCTTTTTTTGATATGCTCAAACATGCCTGATATAAAAAAGAACGGACTCATTGTCCGTTCTTTTTGTATTTTTTAGATTAAACTCTTAATTTTAGCAATGATATTATCTCCTAACTGATCAGCCTCTTCCTGAGACTGAGCTTCAGTATAAATTCTGATAATCGGCTCTGTGTTAGATTTTCTAAGGTGAACCCAGTTGTTTTCAAAGTCTATTTTAACACCGTCTACTGTAGAAACTTCTTCATTCTGATATTCCTGCTCCATTTTGCTTAAAATAGCATCTACATCAATCTCCGGAGTCAGTTCTATTTTCTTTTTACCCATGAAATAGCTTGGATATCCTGCTCTTAGTTCAGAAACAGTTTTATTTTCTTTAGCTAAATGCGTTAAGAATAGTGCAACCCCTACTAAAGAGTCTCTTCCGTAATGTAAATCAGGATAGATAATTCCTCCGTTTCCTTCTCCTCCGATCACAGCATTTTTCTCTTTCATCAAAGTCACTACGTTTACTTCTCCCACGGCACTGGCAAAGTATTCTGAGTCATGAGAACGCGCTACATCTCTCAAAGCACGGCTGGAAGAAAGATTGGAAATAGCAGCTCCTTTTTTGTGTTTTAACAGATAATCAGCAACAGCTACCAAGGTATATTCTTCACCAAACATTTCTCCCTTTTCATCAATCAGGGCTAATCTGTCTACATCCGGATCTACTACAACCCCCACGTCTGCTTTTTCTTTCTTCATCAATTCACAGATGTCTCCCAAATGTTCTTTCAATGGTTCAGGATTGTGTGGGAAGTGTCCTGTAGGCTCACAGTATAATTTGATGGTTTCACAACCTAATTTATCCAAAAGCATAGGAATGGCAATACCTCCTGTAGAGTTTACAGCATCCAGGGCTACTTTAAAGTTTTTAGCTTTGATCGCTTCTACATCTACCATTGGTAAATCCAGAATCTGCTGAATATGGATATCAAAAGCATCGTCTCTTGTTTCGTATTTTCCAAGATCATCTACTTCAGCATAGTTGAAGTCTTCACTTTCTGCTAAAGCTAATACTTCAGCTCCGTTTTCCCCGGTGATGAATTCTCCTTTTTCGTTCAATAATTTAAGAGCATTCCACTGTTTTGGGTTGTGGGAAGCGGTAAGGATGATTCCTCCGTCTGCATTCAGCTCAGGAACCATTATTTCAACTGTTGGCGTTGTAGAAAGGCCAAGATCTACCACATTAATCCCCAATCCCTGCAATGTAGCAGTTACTAAAGAAGAAACCATCTGACCAGAAATTCTGGCATCTCTTCCGATGACAAGGGTAAGATCTTTTTTGTTTTTATTATTCTGAAGCCAGGTTCCGAATGCGGATGCAAATTTTACTACATCCAGCGGTGTTAAGTTATCATTTACTTTACCACCAATGGTTCCGCGAATCCCGGAAATAGATTTTATTAATGACATGATGTTTTTACTTTTATTTTGTTCTTTCTAAATTTTCCAACGCAAAGATACTTAAAAGACCTTTCAACTTATAAAACAGGAATCTTTTTTTGGATTTTATCGTAGGTATTTTTTACAACTTTCGGTGGTGCAAAACGATACCCTATATATAACAGTCCATAGAGGTTATTATTTTCTACTGCCTGGTTATTTTTCTGATCATAGGCATAGGTCTTAAAATTCATTTTACCTCCGAATAAAAACCGGTCTGTATTGTACCCTACATGAAGACCACCCTGCATTCTTATGGTTGCATACTGGGCATTTTCTTTGACTCCTTCATTCTGAATATCCCTGTAACTGGAAAACTTTCCTCCAATTCCTAAAGCCAGATAAGGTGAAATATTGACATTCTTTCCAATGACCCAATTATAGAAATATCCTATATTTCCGCCGATATTATATTGAGTCTCTTTGCTTTTTACCCCGTCAATTGTATTTCTGAAAATGGTAAGGTCATAATCCAGGAATGGCACCCAGCTTCCACTGCTTTTCTTCTGCCATTCTCCTTGTGTATAGATGCTTCTTGCTGAAAAATTTTTATTGAGAATATAGGAGGTAGACCCACCAAAGGTTTGAACCCTTAAATCCGGAAACTGAATGTATGGATCTCTTCCTTCCTGCCATTCAGGGGACAGATCTTTCATGTTTTCTACATAAAAACCTCTTACATTTTTATAATAAACATTCTGGATAAATCTTCCCGGGAAAAATCTGAAGCTCAAATCGGTATAAGAGCTCTTTCCTTTCATTTCATCGTCATTATTTTCTTCTAAAAATCTAGGCGAAAAGGACACCGTCGCACTTATAATTCTATAATCGACTGAAAAGGATGTCTTAGTTTTATTATTGATTGAGAGGATTGTTTCATTGGTGTTTTTACCTTCTCCTTCCGAGAAAATGTAACTCTCAATATTGGTGTCAAGGTTCATGCGAATCATTACCTGATCTGCATAGGACTTGGTATTTGTGGTGTCAGATTGTGCTTTCCCCTGAGCGGTAAATAAAGAAAATAGGACGAGCAATCCTGCTTTTATTAAATTCAAATTAATAATTTACATTAGAAAAATGAATTTACTACATTTTTTTCAATTATCCGATGAACCCAATATTAAGAACAGCCGCAATCTTTATCGCAGTTGGTTCTTTTGGAACTGAACTTCTTAGGTGCGAAATTCTTTTTAAGTACTTTAAATAAAGAGTAGCAGGCGAATGCTACAACTAATGCAATAAGTACGTATTGAATGATTAATGATGATTCCATTACTTTAAAATCTGATATACTATCATCGACACAAAATATGCCAAACCTGTCATCATGACTACCTGAAAGCCGGTCCATTTCCAGCTTTTGGTTTCTCTGTAGACTACTGCAAGTGTAGAAACACACTGCATTGCAAATGCATAGAAAAGAAGAACCGAGATTCCGGTTGCAAAACTGAAGACTTTTTCTCCGTTCGGTTTTACATCTCTTCTCATTTTATCAATTACTTTTACTTCCGGAGCATCATCTTCCAGGCTGTAAAGTGTAGACATTGTTCCTACGAAAACTTCTCTTGCTACGAAACTTGTAAGAATTCCTACCCCCATTTTCCAATCGTACCCTAACGGAGCGATAACTGGTTCTATTCCTTTACCCATTTTGGCAAGGTAAGAATGATCAAGGTGAACATCTGTTGCTACAAATTCATCTGTTTTCTGGCTTGGGCCGAAATAGCTTAAGAACCAGATAATGACACTTACAATGAAAATTATTTTTCCGGCTCCTGTAATAAAGTCCCATACTTTTCCTAAAACCATTTTAAAGTCGTAGCCGAAAAGTGGTTTTTTATAGGCCGGAAGGTCCATTACCAGATATGTTTTTCCTTTACTTTTAATAAATCTTTTAAGGATTGCTGCAGAGAATAAAGCGACTAAGAAGCCCAGGAGATACATTCCCATCAAAACCAGGGCTTTATATTTGATTCCTAAAAATGTTCCTTCTGAGATGATCAATCCGATAATGATACTGTAAACCGGGAGTCTCGCAGAACAGGTCATAAATGGTGTTACCAATATGGTCAGCAATCTTTCTTTTACATTTTCAATGTTTCTTGTGGAAATTACCGCAGGAATAGCACAGGCAGTTCCCGATACCAGCGGAACAATACTTTTCCCATTTAGCCCGAACGGACGAAGTAATCTGTCCATCAGAAATACAACTCTGGCCATATATCCTGAATCTTCCAGCAGATAAAGGAAATACAACAGAATTCCGATCTGTGGTGCAAAAACGACAATTCCTCCGATTCCGGGAACGATTCCGTTTGAAATCAGTGAATTAATTGGTCCTTCAGGAAGGTGTTCACTTGTAAACGCTGCCAGCCAGGAGAAGGACTCTTCGATCCAGCTCATAGGAAATTCTGCAAGGAAGAAAACACTTTGGAAAATAACCAGTAAGATCGCTAAAAAGACTACATAGCCCCAGAATTTATGTACTAAAACTTTATCCAGTTTTTCAGTTAATAATTCTTTGAATTGAACTTTTTTAGAAATGACATCTTCCAGTATTCGGTCTACATTTTGATATCGTCTTACAGTTTCCTGAACCTGTAATCTTTTCGGTACTAAGCTTTTAGAATCGGATTCGTTTAGCTGTTCCATTACTGAGCTTATTCTGCTAAGGTCTGTTCCCAATGAAAGGCTCATCCAGGCTTTATATTCATTATCGAAACCTTTATGTGCTGCAAGTTTCTGAATAAAATCTCTATGTTCGTTCGGTGTTTCAAAAGAAACATGATCTGTTTTTACAAATTCATTATTGTAAACAGCTTCTCTTACTTCCTCAATCCCGATCTGCTCCTTGGCATTGGTCTGGATAATTTTAATCCCCAATGCTTCGGAAAATTTTTGAATATCGATGGTGATTCCTCTTCTTTCTGCCTGATCAATCTGATTGACAATCAGAATCATTGGAATTCCAAGATCCTGAATCTGCTGAAACAGAAGCAGTCCTCTTTTTAAACTTAATGCTTCAAGAATATAAACAACTCCTGCGTAGCTTTTCTGCTCATCGATAAGGTATTTGGAAAAAATAGCTTCATCTTCTGAACTCGGGTATACACTGTAAGAACCTGGAAGGTCTATCACCTCCACTTCTTCATTTTTATAAGTATAGTTCCCCGAATGACTTGCAACGGTAACGCCGGCATAGTTCCCGGTCTTCTGCTTTTTGTTGCAAAGCGTATTGAAAACCGTTGACTTTCCTACATTAGGATTTCCGACTAAAAGTATCTGTTTTTTCTTGTTTTCCTGCATTAATTCAATTCTTCAACAATGATGTAATCTCCTTCTTCCTCGCGAAGAGCAATCCGGCTTTTTTCTGCTCCAAACTCCACATACATTGGCCCGCTGAACGGAGCCTGATACAAAATTCTGAAAGTGGTTTCCGGAAGAAGTCCCATTTCAATAATTTTATTGGGCATTTTCAGATGGTCGTTATCATACCCCAATATCTTCCCCATTTTGTTTTTAGGGAATCCACTTAATTTATGTAATCCTTTCTCTTTCAAAGCCTAATTTTTAGTCCTGCAAATATACGCTATTTAAATTTAATCTAAATAACGTTTGGGGATAAAAGAAAAGAGGTTGTTTGAATAGTCAAGCCTTCACTTAAGAATTGAAAATTTGAATATTTTTTTATGGAGAGATACTAATAATGTTTAATAAATAATAATGTTTAATAAAAAAGAAGGTGCCAAAAAGTTTGGACACCTTCTTTTTAAAGTTATTCTTTTTATCATTATGGATTTACAACTTCTGATATTGCTTGAAGACAGGCTAACAAAGCTCCCATATTTGTTGGAACAGGAGCATTAAAAGCAACTGCACAAATACTAATGTCTTGTTTATTAGTAAGTGAAATTTTTTTTACTACTTTTTCTTCTTGCTGAATCGTTTTTTTTGCAACTAAAACTTTTTGTTCTTGTTTAGAAAAAATTGTTTTTACTTTTGGCTCTTCCGTTTTTGCAAATAACATTGCAGATGTTGTTAATAACAACATGAAAATAATTTTTCTCATTATAATAATATTTTTATTTGTTGTAAAACAAACATATAATGAAAAATAACAAAATCAAATTTTTGTTATTTAAATTTAAAAAACAAATACTTATTCTAAAATATCATTTCAAATTAGAGTTTATTTTCAGTACTTTCTAGTTATTAAAAGAACGTTTTTAACAAAAAGAAATCAACCCAAACACATTGCTGTATCTGGGTTGATTCAAAATATAATTTAGTTGATATGAATGCTTATTTTTTCTTCTTGTCTGAAGCTTGCTTTTTTTCTATTGGATTGTCATTGGCATTGAAAAAATCTTTAGCCATTTTTTCTTGTTTTTTTGCCATTTCTCCAATTGTTATATCAGATCCTGGCATTTTCATATTCATCATTTCAGGAGTAATCTTTTGACGAAATTCTGCCATAGGATCTTGTTTAAAGCTAGCATAAGCCTTTTCAAACTTATCTTTTGTTGTAGGTGTTACGGTTTGAGGAACTCCATATTTTGCATTGATCTTATCTGAATTGGACATTTCTTCATAGTTTTCAATCTTTTTATTTCCACTTAGTTTCCAAGAATAGTTTTTCTCTGAATCTTCAATTTTAACAATTAAACCAGGAAGCCCATAAAATTTGTATGGCCCATCTTGAAAAGGAATATCTGTACTAAACCAGGCTGTCCATTTTCTTCCTCCAAATTCTGTAGTTGCTTTTTGTGTATTATATTCTCCTACTTTTTCTTTTTCTGATAAAATATTCCAATTGAATTTAATATCATCATCATAACCAAATAAATTCATACTCACCCTATCAACATACTTTTCTTTCATTTCCGGATAAGTTTTAAAAATCTTATATGAGAATTTCGGCATTTTAATAAGTTTCGTGATATCTTTCCAACTTTTTGTTTTTTCCATTTCGTCAACAGCAACTTTAATAATGGAATCCTGAGCTGGTATTGTATAATCCTGATAGATTGATTTCTTTGGAGTAATATCAAGGATGGTAATGATCTTATCCAGCTTCGCCGAATCTTTCTTTGGCTTAAAAGTCAGTTCATAAAAGAAACGGTTAGCAGTTTCCTTTGATTCCTGAGCTCCTGCAAATGCAAAAAGAGCGATAAGAAATATGGAGAATAACTTTTTCATTATTTCAAGTTTTATATAATTAGTAATCACATCTCTTCTTTTGTTACAGTTTCTTTGAAATTTTATTTTCAGAAAAAGATTTATTGCTCCGGATTACCTTGTGATTAAAAAATTATGATTCTCTTAAAACAGTTTCATTTTTAAAACGCTTACCTTTAAGTTTCTAAAAAACAAAATATTATGGATACCTTATCTCAATTAAAATCCGAACTGGAAGGAGAATTCCAAACCACAAAAAAGTTTATTGAATTGTTTCCCGAAGGAAAAAATGACTTCGCACCTCATGAAAAAAGTATGAAACTGATGCCACTTGCCACTCATCTTGTAGAAGTTTTTGAATGGCCGAATACTATTTTAAATACTTCCGAACTGGATTTTGGCAAAGGAGACTACAAACCAACCATCCTTTCTACAAAAGAAGATCTTATGAAAAAGCTTGAAGAAGATTATCAAGCTGGTAAAAAGGCTCTTGAAAACAGTACAGAAGACGACCTGAACCCAAGCTGGACCATTAAAAATGATGGTCATGAACTGGCAAGCTGGAGCAAATACGGAGCCATCCGACATGCTTTAAACCAGATTACGCACCACAGAGCCCAACTGGGAGTATATTACAGACTGAACAACATTCCTTTGCCTGGAAGCTATGGGCCTTCGGCAGACCAGCAAAGTTTTTAATTTTAATACATCAATATATCTCAACAAAAAAACCAATCCGGATGGATTGGTTTTTATTTTATTTAAAGTTGAATTTTACGCTTAGCATAACTTGGCTAGGGCGGAGCTGCATTGTAGTTTGTGTAATTGTTGTATTGTCAATATCAATTCTTTCAAACACTTTTTTGTTTGCAATATTCATCCACTTCAACTCAAAATCAATTTTTTTCTTAGCCCATGAAAATTGATAGGAAAGATCAAAGAAACCGTTGTTATATTTCACATCTGCAGATTTTGAATTGATCTGATCCCAATAAAACCCTATGGTATGGTTTTCTAACGGATAGAAAAACACATTAAGGTTATGACTATATCCTTCAGATTTTCCTTTGTTTCCTGTAAGATAAATATTAGATGTTTTATTCCAGGTTTTAGAGGCGTTAAAGTCTACACTCATCCATGAGAAATAGGTATTGTTAAATTTAACTCCTAAAGTATTTCCGTTTGTTTTGTTATCAATATCATCTGTGTTTCTAATGGATTGAGATTTAGAAATAGTATTATTATAACTTAATGACGCATTGGTTTTAAATTTAGGGAAATATTTTCCTATTTCCGCGTAATAGGTATTACTGGTTCTTTTATTTTCTCTTTCCAAGTATTCTGTAACTCTAAAGCCTGATTCGTTAACGATACTTGAAGCAATAAGGTTATTTTTGGCATCACTTATTCTATATCCTACATTGAAGAAAAGATTATTTAACGGATTTCTGTATTCCAATCTTCCACCAGCATTTTTTGTGTTGGTTTCGGGGATCGGATTTTTAGGATTCATCACATTAAACCCTCCCGGACTTGTAAGAATATATCCCGCATAAGCTGTCTGAATGTCTCCAAAATTATTACTTATACCTCCATTTACACTAGCTTTAAAGAATGAGGCAAATGAATATTGAGCAAAGACATTAGGGGTAAATGTTACTTTACTCAAAGATTTTGAAACATTTCTAAATGCATCTTCAGCTTTGATATTATTAAAGTTAACAGGGAAACTTGAAAATAAGCTCCATGATTCGGATTTATAATTAATTCCCACTGAGGCAGATGGATTGATTCTTGTGAATTTCAAATCATTTTCATAAGCCAAACTTGCAAAATTTGGAGAATTGTTAACTGTACTTCCATCAAAGTTTGTCGTCAGTTTATCTGTAGAAAGATCAAATCCTACTTGTGGGGTAAATGTCCACCCCTTTGCAGAGAAACTAATATTTGCAGAATGTGATGTATCTAAAGATTTAATTCTGAAATACTGCAAAGCTGTACTTCCTGGTGTGAATTTAATAGTAGTTAAGTCTGTACTATTTGGTTCTTTATAAGGAAACTGCAGATAATCAGCAGGAGAAATTTCTAATATCTGCTTATCATTCTGATAACTAATATAAGACTTGAAATTCACCATCTTTTCTTTCCATGGAATGATTGTGCTTAAAGAGTTCTGAAAAGATGTTGTAGGTGACTCCAAAGCTTCATTTCCTATTCTGTAACCTTGCTTATCATTTCTTTCAGCAAAGGCTCTATCTCCATTCCAGAATTGAGAAAACGTGGTTGTATTTTTAAAGAATCCTTTTTTAGCGTTCTTTGTGAATATTAATTCTCCTTTCAGCTTATCTGTATAGAAATTGTTCAGGAATCTTGTAGTATATTGTGTCCCTTGTTGGATATCTCTGGTAACACTATTTGACTCTCTTTCCACTGCATTATTAGTATAGTTTGCATTGGCTTTAAGTTCCCATTCTTTCTTATTATCAATATTGGTAAGGTAATTTGCTGACAGATAATGAACACTATTCATCAGATATCTTTTTACCGGAAGGTCGGGTACTGTTGCATTTTCTACATTCAGCCAGTTATTTTGCGAAATATTACTTCTTCTTCCTTCCCAAGAGCTGCCAAATGCAAGAATATTCCCCTCATTTTCCACCTGCTCACCCATATTATTGGTTTTATAATTGACTACCCATTGGCTTTTCTGTCCGAAAAACATGGGAGTCAGTTTTACATTCCAAAGCCATGGATCTCCAAAGCCTGTTCCTACTTCTCCTCTACCGGTCATAGTAACGGAATTTTTCAGTTTGATATTGATTGCTGCCTGGTCTGAAGGCACTTTATCCTGAAGAATTTTTACCGGCTGATGATTTTCAAGAACTTCTACTTTTTGTACTGCATCTTTCGGAAGTGAATTGTTGATGGTACCATAACCGCCTTCCATAAGGTCTTTTCCGTTTACATAGAATTTATTAATGGCATTTCCCTGATAAAGGATTGTTCCGTCGTTATTGACTTCAATTCCTGGGATCTTTTTCATTACATCTGCCAGAGTTCTGTCATTTTTACTGTTGAAAGCTTTAAGATCGTAAGAAATAGTGTCACCTCTTGCGGTAATCATTTTTGTTTTCAACTGTACTTCCTTAATTTCTGTAGCTTCAGACTGCATTTTGAAACTCAGGGTTTGATCAGAGTTACTGATTTGCTTTGTAAGGGGTTTTTGATTGAATGCTTTCACTTTAAGATCCACATTGGGTTCCGCAGAAGTAAAAGTTACTTTATATTCTCCTTTAGAATTAGTAATTCCATATGCCAGAATAGCGTCTTTTCCTGGTTCTTCTATGGTAACACTGGCGCTTGGTATGGCCACCCCGTCATCATCAGTAATCTTTCCTGAAACGGTCTTCTGCGCAAAAGTAAGCACAGTAAAGAAAAGCATCAGAAATAAAGAAATATTTTTTTTCATACCTATTATTTGCTCAATTAGTTAATCATTGTAGTTTTTTGTTACACTTCTTATAAAGATGGCTTTTATAAGTAAAAGTTAAATCTTTTATCACTACAAACATAGTTATAATTTTGTTTTTTACGGCTTGTAAAAAACAAATTGTTATTTCTTTTAAATTATTAACTATAATTAACAAAACAATTTTTGATTTTTTTGTGTTTTAACAAAAACATTATAGATAAATTATATCAAAACCCTGTTTTTATTTTCCTCATATTGTCTACTATAAAATTTATAATTTTATGATTTATTAAAAAAAATAATCCATAAAATAATTATTTCATATTAATCAATGATAAAAATTTTCATTCAATCTTTGACTGATTTTAGATCATTGATGTAGCATAAAGTTATTTTTATTCTTTTTTTACAACAAAAACAGAAATTTAATCAATTAACAAAAAAAATAATATTTTTAACTATTCCAAATAGTAAAATCTGATTTGAATCATAGATTAAAAAAAAATTAAAGACGAGGATCGTTAACATTTATTTAATAATTTTGTCATATAAATTTACTAAAATGGGAATTATTTTAAAGCCTATAGATATTGTAGATGACATTTCCAAAGAGGAATTCTACGAAAAATATCTGAAGCCAAGAAGGCCCGTTGTCATCAAAAATATGGCAAAAAAGTGGCCTGCTTACCAAAAATGGACGATGGAATACATGAAGGAGGTTGTAGGAGATGTAGAGGTTCCTTTATATGACAGCTCAAAAGCAGATCCTTCTGCTCCCATCAATTCTTCTGCTGCAAAAATGAAATTTGGGGATTATATAGATCTCATTCAGCGGGAACCAACCGATCTCAGAATATTCCTTTTTGATCCTATAAAATACGCCCCAAATCTTTTGGAAGATTATATTTCTCCCAAAGAACTGATGGGAGGGTTTCTTGATAAATATCCTAATATGTTCTTCGGTGGAAAAGGATCTGAAACATTCCTTCATTTTGATATTGATATGGCGCATATTTTCCATACTCACTTCAACGGAAGAAAACATATTCTTCTTTTCGATTATAAATGGAGAGAAAGACTTTATCAGATACCCTATGCAACCTATGCACTGGAAGACTATGATATTGAAAACCCAGACCTTACAAAATTTCCGGCACTGGATGGCGTAGAAGGAATTGAATGTTTCCTGGAACATGGAGACACGTTATTCATGCCTACAGGATGGTGGCACTGGATGAAATATCTGGATGGAAGTTTCTCTATTTCTTTAAGAGCATGGGACAAATCATGGGCAGTAAAAGCACATTCCCTATGGAATCTTACCGTACAGCGTAAATTTGACGATGTTATGAAGTCTCAGTTTAAAAGCAAATACATGGACTGGAAAGAAAAGCTTGCTATTGAAAGGGCAGAAATCGCTTTAAAAAGGGGATTACCGAGATAAAAAAAAGACGTTTCAAATGAAACGTCTTTTTAATTCTATTATAAAATGCTATTTCTTAATCATTTTATAGCCTTTTTCTGTCTCTTTATCTTTAACCTTCACTATATAGTTTCCTGCTGCCAGTTCACTTACATTTACAGTTCCACTTTCTGAGTTCATCATTTCTTTTTTCACCAGTTTTCCATTAAAATCATAAATATTGACTTCAGATATATTAGTTTTATTTTTAATATGTACAATATCTTTTGCCGGATTTGGATAGATGGATGCACGGCTGTTATCTGCTTTTGCATCAGAAACCGACAGACTGTTTGCTGAAATCTGGAAATCATCTATCCCGATAAACCAGACATCTTCTGTGGTAGAATAGAAAGCAATATAAATTGTCTGTCCTAAGTAAGGAGTCAGGTCATAAGTATATTGATTCCATGAAGTAGGGGGTTTTAAAGCGGCGACAAGCGTGTTGGTAAGGCCTGCGATGGTGGGAGTTGTTGTTGAGACTTTTACATCCACTGTCTCAGCAAGCCCGGCTCCTCTGTTTCTTGCCCAGAAAGTAAGCTTATCTGATACTCCTGCAGTGACCACTATAGCAGGGCTGATAACATAATCATCATGGGCAGTACTGCCATATTCCAATCCCAGAAAATGGGTTCCTGAATGAGGTGCATTGAATGAAGAATCATAGGAATCCCAGGTTTCCCAGGTTCCGGGATCTCCTCCATTAATTACCGTCCAATCGGCAGGCATTGTTGCCGAATCAAAACTTTGAGAATATTGTGCTAACAGACCTATTGGTATAAAGCACAGCAACGTTACGAATTGATAAATTTGTTTCATAGTGTTTATTTTTGATACTAATTTAATAAAAAACAAAGACATTGATTAACAAATCGTTACAAAAAAAACAAAAATAATCAGACTTTTTATGAAAGAACTCTACAACACCCTATAAACAGGATATTGTCTGAAAGTCTTTTCTTCAAAATAAGGGGAATGTCTGTAAATCCAATCCAATTGTGATTCTCCGTCTTCAGATAATTTTTTATCGGATGCTTTCACTGCTTCAAAGGCTTCTTTCAATTTTTTATCTTTTTTCAGCAGTTCAGCAGCCGTATCTTCAAAAATATAGGCGGAATAGTATTCTTTCTGGGCTAAAATTCCATCGAAGAAATTCCAGTTAAAAAACGAGTCTAATGCCTCAGGCTCAAGTGTTTCTATGACATATTTTACACCAGGCTGATTGGTAGAAACCAAATAGTCTCCAGCAGAAAAAGTTATATTCTTACGAGAGGCGTCTACAGTAGTTTCAAAATGCAGATAATGACCTTCATAGGGATTTTTAACGGTTTTGAAGTCTTTGATTTTATAAGATTCAACCGCTAAAGTACTGTCTTTCTGAATCGGTCTCATCTGAATATTATTTCTTCTGAATTCTTCAATTACGCGGTATTGTGACCGGGGAATCACATAATATTTGGGAATAGTAATATACCCTGTTGGGACAGCGGTAGTAAAGAGCTTGATATTTTTTGTAAAAGGTTTGTTTCTGTCATAATACAGCCTTGGCTTTCCGGAAACTTCACTGGGTTTGTATTTTCCTTCATAGCCTTTAAAATTCATAGTAGAGAACTTCGTGGAGTCTATTTTCCAACGGATACCATATTGTTTTCCAGCCTGATATTGTTTTAAATTTTCAAAACGAAGTTGTTTTATGGTGTGATAATCTTTGTCTAAATTCTGAAGGTTGACCAGCATATATTTGTAAGTAGCATCTACTCTTTTATCATAAGGTTTCAGCATATGGGTTTCAGGAACGGTTCCTAAAGAATTGAAGAGGGAAGCATATCCTGTGGAATATCTCGGAGAATCTTCAAATGAAGCAAATCCTACTTCGGGAACATCTCCATGAATGTTCACATAAGGTGTACTTTCATAGCCGAGTTTCTTCATATCCTCAAGGTTTTTAGTTTGATAATCATTATAGAAATAAGTTCCCAAAGTATTTCCAAGACGTTCTTTAAAGGTAGAAATATAAGTAAATGTATATTGATAATCAGCGCCGTTGCTGACATGATTATCAATAAAAACTTCTGGTTGCAACCATTGGTAAATCTCCTGAAAACTTCTGGCGTTTTTGGAATCTGCCTTAATAAAGTCTCTGTTCAGGTCATAATTTCTTGCATTTCCTCTGAAACCATATTGTTCCGGACCATTCTGATTGGCTCTGGAATAGGAGCCTCTGTTCAGCATTCCACTGACATTATAGGCGGAAATAGCGGCAATGATAAAGTTCTGTGGAGTTTTAATCTTTTGGGTGGCAAGATCTCTCATCAGCATCATGGTTGCGTCTATTCCGTCCGGTTCTCCCGGGTGAATACCGTTGTTGACGAAGAGAACGGCTTTATCTTTTCTTAATTTTTCAAGGTCTTTTTCAGCAAAAGGATTATAGACCACCACATAAATGGGTTTTCCGTTATCATCTTCTCCTTTTTTAAGGTACTGAATGGTATTAAAATTTTTAGCCAGATCCTGGTAATAGCTATTCATTTCATCATAGGTAACAGTCTGGTTGCCATTTCTTTTTTCAAAAGGGGTCTGAAATGATTTTTGAGCAAAAAACAAGGTAGAACTCAGGGTGAATAAAAGATATTTCAGTTTCATGGAAGTCATATTTTCAGACTTTAAAAGTAGTTATCTTTTGTGAGAAATGGTGATATATTGGCCGGCAAAAATTGTGAAAAGGTGAAAGTAAAATTATTTTAAAATAGAAACCTCACGGGTTTTGAAAACCCGTGAGGTTTGATTAATAATAGGACCAGAAGCCAGTTTATCTGTTTAATTCACTTAATTTCTTCCTTTTTCATCCGGATAGAGAGAGGGAAGCGGATCACTTTGCCAGAATTCTTTGGTATCAATATCCATGATGGATAAAGATCCGGTATAAGCAGCTCCGGTGTCCATATTCCAGATATTGGCTTTGTTGGCTGGTATTTTAATCCCAATATCAAGAGTAGGAGTATGCCCAATAAATATTTCTTTATACAGAAGCAATCTCTTAGGATATAATTCTGAATTCTTTTCCAGTTTTTTATCCATTGCTACAGCCGTTTCCCAAAGAGTTCTGTCCCATCTGTAATTACTGGAATAGACTTCCTTTTCCGGGCCGTGCATGGAGGCATATCCAGCATGAATAAACAGGCGGTTCTGATCATCAACATGATAATTTTTCATTCTTTGGAAGAATTCCAGATGAATATCCAGATCTTCCGGGAGATAATCTGCATAGCTTTCTATGGTACTTTTTCCTCCATTGAAGAGCCATACGTCAGGTTTTTGCCCCAATGCCAGCCAGTCTTCACACCAGGCATCATGATTTCCTTTGATGAAAATGCATTTCTGTTTTTTGGAAAGTTCGATTAAGAACTGTATAATTTGGGAGGACCCGCTCCATCCGTCTACATAATCTCCCAGGAAAATCAGTTGATCACTTTGTGTAACTTCAGCTCTTTCAAGAACCTGCTGTAAAGCTTTAGATCCTCCATGAATGTCTCCTATGACTAATGTTCTGCTCATTTTACTTTGAAATATATTTTGCATCTACAAAATCAGTCAGCCAGACTCCGTTTGCAGACTGATAGAAAGATAATCCATCCTGATGCATTGTTCCGGTTCTGATGGTAAGAATCACAGGTTTGCCGTGTCTCATCCCGACCTTTGCAGCAGTCTCTTTATCAGCACTTAAGTGTACATGCTGGCGTGTTCTTTTTTCAATTCCTTTGTCTAAAATTGAAGAAATATTGGCTTCTGCAGTTCCGTGATAAAGGAATTCAGGAGGCTGTTTAACTTCCAGAGCCAGATCTATATCAATGGAATGTCCCTGGCTGGCTCTGATCATGGTTTTATCTTCGTTAAAGGCAAAACGTTTTTTATTATTGGTTTCTACTACCTCATCCAGTTCTTCAGGAGTAAAATATATTCTTTTCTTTGCTGATTTTGCTCTCAACTCTTCTATATCTGCCCAACCGTTTTCATCCAACGAAAGTCCAATGCTTTCTGGTTGATGTCGTAAGATCAGGCTTAAAAATTTACTTATTTTTTTCTTTTCTATTTCATTCATGATGTGTGTTTTAATTCATTAATTTATGGTGTAATTTCTCACACAATGCTTCAATATCATCTTTCCTCACCAGCTCAGCAATCCATTCTTCAGGAATATTTTCATATCCATAATAAATTCCTGCAATTCCTCCGGTAATGGCTCCTGTTGTATCTGTATCTTCTCCGAGGTTGACAGCTTTCAAAACTGCTTCAGAATAGCTTTCTGAGTTTAGAAAACACCAAAGGGAAGCTTCGAGACTGTGAAGAACATAACCTCCAGAACTTATTTCCTCCTCCTGCAACGTATGCAAAGGAGCTAAATCATATTCCCCAACTTTTAGCCCTAAAATCCGATGAAATTTATTCATTTCATTTTGTGAACAAATAGGATTACAATCCAAAAATTCACAAACTGTTTTCTGCATTGCCCTATATGCTTCCCATTTATCTTTTCCTTTTAGAATTTCCAAAGCAAATTCTAAATAAATAAAACAGGCTAAAATAGAACGGATATGTCTGTGTGTAATAGAGGAAACGTCTTTTATAATATCAAAGCGTTTCTCAATAGGAAAATCCTTGATATAAAATAATATCGGCATGATCCGCATTAAAGATCCGTTTCCATTATCGAACTCCGAATTTCCTCCGCATAAAGTAGGAGAAACACCTTTTCCAACTTTATAAATTGCTTGTGATGTTGCAATACCTATGTCAAAAACCTTTCCATGAGGAGTCCATATTTCCGCATTGTACCATTGTAAAAATTTCAATGCCATATCTGCAAGGTCATATCCTTTACACAAACTATCTGCAAGACACAATGTCAAAGAACCATCATCACTCCATGTTCCTGCAGGCTGGTGATGGGTTCCTAAAGCACGCATTTTAGTGACTGGTGAACGCTTAAGCTGTTCTCTACTTCTAAATTCTACAGGAACACCAAGAGCGTCTCCGATACAGACGCCCATGATTCCTGCTTTTACTTTGTTTTCCATCAAGCAAGGTTTACCAGTTTATCAAACAATAGCTTCATTCCCTGGGTTGCGGTTTCTTTCATCACTACAGCTCTTTGTCCGTATCCAAATCCTGTTTCATTAGGATTGATAACAATTAAAAGACAGTCATCTTTAATATCATGAATCAGGCCTGCTGCCGGATATACCTGCAAAGAAGTTCCAATTACCAGTAAAACATCTGATTCTCTGACAATTTCCCGCGCATTCTGATATAGAGGAACGTCTTCTCCAAACCAAACGATAAAAGGTCTTAACTGTGCCCCGTCTTCGGCTTTATCTCCGATATTGATATCCTTTTTTTGTTCATAAATCAGTTTCTTATTGCTGCATGAGCATGATTTAAATAATTCTCCATGAATATGAAGGATATTGGTAGATCCTGCTCTTTCATGAAGATCATCAATATTCTGGGTAATAATCTGAACTTCAAAATGTTTTTCCAGCTCTGCCAATAAGTGATGAGCTTCGTTGGGCTGTACTTCATGCAGCTGGCGTCTTCTCTGGTTGTAAAATTCCAGGACCAAAGCTCTGTCTTTTCTCCATCCTTCCGGACTTGCCACATCCGTTACATTATGATTTTCCCAAAGACCGTCTCCGTCTCTGAAGGTTTTTATTCCGCTTTCGGCACTGATTCCTGCACCGCTTAATATGGTTAGCTTTTTCATTGGTTTAATCTAATAGTTTTTTGTAAATCATTTCATTTTCATCATCAAAGCAAACAAAAATAATTTTCTCAATAATATCTGAATGAAATTTTCTGACCTCGTCTACCGCAATTTTTCCTGCCAGTTCTTTTGGAAATCTGTATACACCTGTACTGATATTGGGAAAAGCAATGGTTTTTACACCAAGATTTTCAGCCAATTTCAATGAATTATGGTAACAATCTGCCAGAAACTTAGATTCTTTTTCTTCATTTCCATTCCAAACCGGGCCTACCGTATGGATAACATATCTGGCCGGAAGATTTCCCGCACCAGTTATTACAGCTTCACCAGTATTGCATTTGCCCTGTCTGTTTCTAATTGCTCTGCATTCTTCTAATATCTCCGGACCTCCAGCTCTATGAATGGCTCCATCTACCCCGCCTCCACCAAGTAAAGACGAATTGGCTGCATTGACAATTGCATCAGCATTGATCTTTGTGATATCTCCTTTTATTAATTCAATTTTCATTTTAAATTGAGTTTTTTAATGTTGGAAATCAGTTTTTCCAACTCACTATTCGCAGCTTTCTCAAAATCATCTCCTATAAATACTTTGGTTACTTTGATGTTTCCTACAATTGCTTTATTAAAACCATCCAACTCTTCTGATGGCACCCATAGTTCGTTGTGGTTTCTTGCTCCTACATTCTGTGCAGGATATTGATCTGCCACTTCATCCAATACATCAAATTGGGTTACAAAACCAAGATAGTTTCCGGCTTCATCTCTGGTATTCCATTTTTCTGCAATCTCTGAAGCATAGTTTTCATCAAGAACGGGATAAAAAATAGGCTGCCATTCTAATCTAGGAGGAAATTTTCTAAATCCACTTTCTATAATTAAGATCATTTCTTTTTCTCCTACGGGTCTGTATAATGTTGTAGTTTTCATGGTTATTATTTTTTCAATCATTAATCATTCTTCTATTAAATATAAAATTAATACTTGTATCTGCAGGATTTAAAAAATCTGTTTAAAATCTTTTGAATACGGAGAATATGATCCATAGACTGCATCAAATTCTATATCCAGATTTTCTGGTTTAAATTTCTCATCTAGCTGATCTAAACAGGTAACAACAAGGTTCTTTTTAACCGGAAATACATAAGCTCCATCCAGTTTTAAGGCATAATTCAAAAGGTTATAATCTATTTCTCCTGTTCTTAAATCCTTCTGATATTCATTAAATGTACAGGTTTCTTCTTCATTATTTTTCAGTTTCATTTCTTTTTCACTGCTCATCCAGCCGTTTCCATGGCGGGTACCATAACTTCTGGTCACATAATACATTTCAATGTCTTCAATTTTTAAAAGTCTGCAGATTTCGTATGCATTCTTTGAGGTGGTATGAGCATAAGTCACATTGGGAAAAATACCATGATCCATATCGAGTAAAATACCCTGGCTTCCTTCAAAAATCAGGTGATCGAAGTAAGCCAGGTAGTTATAATCATTTATTTTCCAATCAATGCTGTCAATAGCTTCTAAAAAAGGGTGCAGAAGTTCACTGATTTCACTTTCATCTACAAAACCATAGTAATAGGCAATTCCTTTCAGCTTTTCCATCAGCATTTCTCTGGGTGCTATGAAATCTATGGCGAATAGTTTGTAAGGACTTTCGTGTCTTTTCATGGTAGCCCCTACTCCTTTTCCGCAGGTTCCGTGTTCCAGATTTCTAGCATTGATTCTGTTCTGCCATACATCAAAAGGAGTGGTAATCTTTGCCAGTGGATGAATATGAAGTGCAATATTTCCGTTCTTTGTTTTTAATTCTTCTCTTTCATTGAGCAGAAAAACAGGATGAATGGTACAGTGCTCCGTGAAGTAAGAGGGTAATCCGCGAAGAGACCCGCTGGCAAAACTTGAGTGTACATGCTTTTTATCATCAATCATCACCGTATGGGCAGCCTGCTGCCCCCCTGAAAAGCGGATTACAACCGCCTCCGGATTCTTTGAAGCCAAAAAATCTGTTGTAATCCCTTTTCCTTCATCACCAAAACCAAGTCCTATTACTATCTGTGCCTTTTTCATGTCCTTTTTTTTTGAAAGCCTTTGCCATCTTCATTTATGTTTTTAATTTCCTTGATGGCAATTGCTCTGTTTTAAAGCATTTGAAATTGATCTAATCCTTCTGTTTCTGTTGTTCCAAAGGTTTGATTTTTAAATTTATTGCAGATGATTTCTTTAATAACATTCGGAATTTCTCTGTGATCTTCTATGGAGATACAATTTTTTCCCAATAGTTCTTTCCACCCTCTGTCTGCTCTCAGCGCCTGATCTGAATGTAAAACACTGATATGGTATACTTCGTACTTCTTCTTTACTTCTTCCAGCAATTCAAGATGAGTATAAGTTTGCTGTCCTTTTCCCATAATTTCTCTGATGGCGGAAGCAGGAAGTGTTTTTAAACAGGGTTCATCACCAACGGTAAACAGTAATCCTTTTTGCTTTCTTTTTTCAAAGGCATCTGTTCTGGTATGAAAAGCAGCGAAATACCAGGCTAAAAGATAGCTTTCTCCGGCATTTCCACCTCCACCTGATTCAATATAAGTACGGGTGAGCCACATATCCAATTCTGCGTCCCCTGATTCAAACTGGCCAACCTGTAGCGGGTAACCATCGCATTCATGATCTCCGATTCCAAGAAACAACAAGGCCGGATCAGGAACACCTCCCTGAATAATTCCTCCCATTAGTTTTGGTAATCCATCTCTGATCAGTTCGTGAGGAATATGTCCCATGCTTCCGGTAACATCCAATCCCAAAATAATCGGAACTGAGTTGGGGTGAACTTCTGAGTCTCTGGATTCTCTGAAGGAAATTCCGTGAGGATTCATTGATTCATGAGCCATTCTTTTGGCATTCTGGGTAAAAATTTCACCCGCGGATTTTGTTCCGTAACCTGCTTTTCTTGCTCTGTCATAACGAGCGTCTAAATCGTATCTTGTACTTCCCATGACTATACTATTTTTCCAAATAAATATTCAAATCTCTTTTGGGTAACTTCAAGCTGAATATTCAGATTTCTGATTGTTAATGATAATTCTATGTCTTTCTGAACGAATGCTTCGGGATTAAAATCCGCAAAAGTCAGACTGTTCCTGTCTAAAGGACTGATATCAATAAGCCCTTCCTGTTCGCGCTCAAGTCTTTTGATTTTTAATTCGATATCTTCAACTCTGCGTCTGTAGATCAGTTCGGAATCTGCTCCGATGATCCTTGCACGGTCTTCTCTGATCTGATCATTATTTCTTTGTAATGATTCGATAAATCTTGGTTTTAATTCATCTTCCACGATCAATTATTTTTATTTGTGTTAATATTACGCTAATCAAACAAGACATAATAACGCCTCTCTCTTTTCCAGATGATTTAAATTTTTGAATACATTACATCTGTTCTCAAAACATATTTCAATCCGCTGATCAGAGTTTTTCCTTCATGCCTTAACGGGTGGTGAAAAATAAGAGCCGTCCCTTTTTTAGGAGCTACTGTAAACAGGTTTTCAAATTCTGTTTCTCCTCCTTCAAAATCATCATTTAGATAGATCATAAAGGTGTAAAAGCTTTTCTCATTTTCATTTCTGATATAGCTTCCATCTCTGTGCATTTTAAACTGTTGTCCGGGAGCATATCGATACACTCTAAGCATTTCATTAAAGTTAAGAAGCTGATATCCATCTTGTTCCTGAGGTAGAAATTCAGATGCTTTTTTAAACAGATCTTCAGCCATTGTTTCATCAAAGATCATTAGCCTATCATTATTTCTGACTCCTTTATTCATCTGCTGGCGTCCGAATACATTAATCTTTGCTTCTTCAAAAACTTTTTCCTGCGAAAGACTGATATAATGATCACATTCTGTTTCGGTAAGAAAATCTTCAATCAGAAATATCTGTGGGTGTAGTTCTATTTTTTCCATGATTCCTATTTTGTGTTGGTGTTGTGTTTTACTTTCTTAATTCATCTCTTACTTCCATCAAAGCAAATCCTAAAAGATTTTCTCCATTCCAGAGTAAAGGATTTTCTGCTCTGCTATCTGTTTCCAGCATCCCAATTCCCCAGATCCTGTCATAAGGACTCGCTTCCACAAGAATTTTATCTGCGGTTGACAAAAGAAAGTCTTTAAATTTCTGATTTTGAGAGAATTTTAAAAGATTTCCCTGGGTTACAATTTCATACTTATGCTCGTCCCAAAGTATCGGATTAAAGTTTTTTACTTTTCGGCCTAAAGCTTTTGCCTGGTTGGGAGTTGCCGCCTTTAAGATTTCTTCTTCTGTTTCAGGATCATTAAATAATCTTGCTTTTCCGGCCATCATATAGTGTTCTGCAGTTTTATATATGATCCCGTTTTCTTCAAATTTTCCAGGATACCATTGGCTAAAACATGATTTGGTGACAATATCTTTTGCGGTATGCCCCCAGAAAAAAAGAAATTTTATTCTTTCCTTCTTTTGAAAACGTTCTGTAATATTCTGTAAGGTGTAATTCATGATTGTGTTATTTTTACACAAATTTAAAATAATATCAGTCTTTACACCAAATTTATTTGTGTTAATTTTACGCTAATAAATATAAACAATTGATTTTCAATTATAAAAATTTATTTTTTCAAACCATGAATAACTCAAATTTTAATCACAAATGACACAAATCTTTAGTATGCTTAGGCTAAAGCCAATTGAATTGGTCATAAAAAAACGGGCTAAAGCCCGTTTCTATTGAATGCATTATTTATTAATTTTTTAATACAATTCTTTATTACTCCTAATATATTTGTGAAGATTAGTGTGAATCTATTTGTGAAATTTGTGTTTAAAAAACTATTTAATTTCAAAATAAAAGCCCTGTTCTTCAAGCTCTTTATATTTCTCTTTATTGAATGTAAAAAGCTTACCAGGCCTGCCGCTGCCTTCTTTTTTAACATTATTGGTTTCATTAAGCAGTCCGTAACTCATGATTTTCTTACGGAAATTTCTCCTGTCTATTTCCTGACCTACAATTGTTTTATAAAGATTTTCAAGGTCTGAGAAGGGAAATTCTTCATTGAGAAGATTGAAGCCGATTGGTTGATATTGAATTTTTGTGCGAAGTCTTTTTAAAGCAGTCTCAATAATTGTTTTGTGGTCAAAAGCCACTGAAGGAAGTTTATTAATACTGAACCATTGTGCATCTTCTGCATCAGAATCTGCAAACAGTTCATGATAAGATGGGTTCACAAGCCCCAGATAAGCTATAGAAACCACTCTGTTCCTCGGATCCCGGCCCAGATTACCAAATGTGTAGAGTTGCTCCAGAAAATCAGGCTTTATGCCTGCTTCTTCATAAAGTTCCCGTTTTACCGCATCATCTACGCTTTCCTCATCAAGAACAAGCCCTCCCGGAAGCGCCCAGCCTCCTTTAAAAGGTTCGATATTTCTTTTAATAAGAAGGATCTGAAGATCTTTTTTATCAAAATATCCGAAAATGACGGCATCTACAGCCACTTTTATATCCTGTAATTTTTTTGGAGACTCCATAAATTAATTTGCGTTATGAATACACAAAGTTACAATTTATGCCCAAATTAAAAAATAATTTCGTTTATAATAAAAGTTTTATCTTTAAGTTATCATTCTAACCATCTTAAAACTAAATTATTATGAAAAATGTATTAACAATTCTTTTTATTGCTTTTTTATTAACAGCATGTGAGAAAGGAAAAACAACTGCAGCCAATACTGCTGACAAAGCCGATTCTGCTTCGACTTCTGAATGGAAACCCGTAGATTCCGCAACAGCCATGAAAGACTGGATGGCATACTCAACTCCGGGAGAAATGCAAAAAATGCTGGCAAAATCTGACGGAACCTGGACAGGAGAAACTACCATGTGGATGGAAAACGGAGCAAAACCTATGATGAGTAAATCTGAAGCTACCAATAAAATGATGTTTGGCGGACGTTATCAGATCACAAATCACAAAGGTGACTTTATGGGAATGCCATTTGAGGGTATGAGCATTGTAGGATATGACAACGCAAAGAAGAAGTTTGTCAGTACTTGGATAGACAATATGGGAACCGGAATCATGCATAGCGAAGGAGATTGGAATGCTTCCACAAAATCAGTTGAATTTAAAGGAAAAATGACTGATCCTTCAAGACCTGGAAAAGATTGTGACTTCAGAGAGGTTTTCACATTTGTAGATGATAATAATCAAAAGCTGGAAATGTATGGCCCTGATTCCAAAACAGGGAAAGAGTACAAAACAATGGAAATAAAGTATACCCGTAAAAAATAAACAAAAAAACCGCTTCATCAGAAGCGGTTTTTTATTGATTTATTTCTTAAAAGGTTTTTTAGTTTGTTTTAAAACTTTCTTTTCATCACCATCTAATTTTCTTTGTAACTTTTTTACATCCTCTGCCGGAGGTAAATCTTCAGGGATTATTCCTCTGTTTGTCAGCATATTTCTAACAGCAACATTATTATCTATATGTTCTTCTTCAATATTCAGCTGTCCTTTTAAATTTTTATTTTGAACATTCAAACCTGTCATTTCTGCTGCAAGATCTTTAGCTTTAATACTAATTGTAGGTAAAAAGTCTGCTACTGGTCTGCTTTCAGGAACTCCCATTTTTTTCTTTAACATTTGTGTATTTAAACGAAAAAGCGCTTGATCTCCTTTACTTCTTATAACAGCAAATCCCTGGCTATCAACACCTCTTTCATATAAAATTCCTGAAAGTTGTTTTTCAGTCTGACTTAATTTTTCGCGAGCTTTGATTCTTTCATATTCTAATAACCTCTGTTCCACCAATTCCGCTCTTCTAGTTTGTACCGCAAAATAATTCTGAGCAAATGAGATTTCCTGTTTTCTACTATCTCCATTTTGTGCGATTAAGTAACAACCATATCTTGTTAGTAAAATATCATCTATTTCTTTCTCCGCTCCTTTAGGCATTTGTATCGTTTTCCTGACATCAGGAAAATGATACTCAATTAACTCTCCAACGTTTTTACAAGCATCTTTGGCTTTAATAATTACTTTTTCAAAGTTTTCCCATTTACTATATCCCAATAATATTTGTAAATCTCTTGCACTCCAGCATTCTATCCCCTCCAGTTCAGAGGCTGCTTCTTCAAATTTATAGAATAAATCTTTTATTTCTTCTGATTTCATTAATAATGTGTTTTTATAAATGTACAAAAAAACCGCTTCATCAGAAGCGGTTTTTATTTTATAATGAATTAATCATTCAGTTTTAATACAGCCATGAACGCTGATTGTGGTACTTCTACTCTACCAATCTGCTTCATTTTCTTCTTTCCTTCTTTCTGCTTTTCCAATAGCTTACGTTTTCTGGAAATATCTCCACCGTAACATTTTGCTGTAACGTCTTTTCTTAAGGCTTTAATGGTTTCTCTTGCGATTACTTTCGTCCCCAATGCAGCCTGAACAGCAATATCAAACTGTTGTCTCGGAATCAGCTCACGAAGCTTTTCACACATTCTTTTACCGATATAATAAGCATTAGAATCATGGATCAATGAAGATAGTGCATCTACCATATCACCATTGATCAGGATATCCATTTTTACAAGCTTGGAAGCTCTGAATCCGATTGGGTGATAATCGAAGGAAGCATATCCTTTAGAGATTGATTTTAATCTGTCATAGAAGTCAAATACAACTTCAGCAAGCGGCATATTGAAAATCAGTTCCACTCTTTCTGATGTTAAATAACTCTGGTTAACGATCTCCCCCCTCTTTTCGATACATAATGTCATTACTGCTCCTACGAAATCGGATTTTGTAATGATTGAAGCCTTGATGAAAGGTTCTTCTACTCTATCCATTGTTGAAGGATCCATCATTTCAGACGGATTGTTGATCAGAATCGGAACTTCAGGTTCTTTTTTAGTATATCCAAAATATGAAACGTTCGGTACTGTTGTGATTACGTTCATATTAAACTCTCTGTCAAGACGTTCCTGAACGATTTCCATGTGAAGCATTCCTAAGAATCCGCAACGGAAACCAAAACCAAGAGCAGCAGAACTTTCTGGTTCAAAAACCAAAGAAGCATCATTAAGTCTTAATTTTTCAAGGGAGAACCTAAGTTCTTCAAAATCCTCAGAATCAATTGGATAAATCCCGGCAAACACCATTGGCTTTACTTCCTCGAATCCATCGATAGGGCCTTCAGCTGGTTTTTCAAAAGAAGTGATGGTATCTCCTACTTTTACCTCACGGGCATCTTTAATTCCGGAAACCAGGTACCCTACATCTCCACACTGAATGGTTTTCTTCGGAACCTGTTTCAATTTCAATGTTCCTACTTCATCAGCTCCATATTCTTTTCCGGTTGCGAAGAACTTAATTTTTTCGTTCTTAGTAATGCTTCCGTTCACCACTTTGAAATAGGCTTCAATGCCTCTGAACGGGTTGTATACAGAGTCAAAAATCAGGGCCTGAAGCGGTCCGTCAGGATTTCCTACCGGTGCAGGAATTCTTTCTACGATCTGCTCCAAAAGATGATGAACACCTTCTCCTGTTTTTCCTGAAACTCTCAATACATCTTCATATTCACATCCGATAAGATTCATAATCTCATCTGTTACTTCTTCAGGATTTGCAGACGGAAGGTCAATTTTATTTAGAATCGGAATGATTGTCAAATCATTTTCCAACGCCAGATACAGGTTGCTGATGGTTTGTGCCTGAATACTCTGTGCAGCATCTACGATAAGAAGTGCTCCTTCACAGGCAGCAATAGAACGGGATACTTCATAAGAAAAGTCAACGTGTCCCGGTGTATCAATAAGGTTTAAAATATATTTTTCTCCTTTATACTCATAATCCATTTGGATGGCGTGTGACTTGATTGTAATCCCACGTTCTTTCTCCAAATCCATATCATCAAGCGTCTGAGACTGTAATTCTCTTTGGGTCACGGTATTCGTATACTCCAATAGACGGTCTGCCAGGGTACTTTTACCGTGGTCGATATGAGCGATTATGCAAAAATTTCGTATGTTTTTCATTTAAGAATCTTGTAATTTGCAAAGATAAGAAAATGCAAGAGAATTTTTCATTCTTAATTCTTTCTTTTAACTGAAACACAGATAACAATAAGAAGAGAAGTTAAATTTTTCTCTTTTTTTCAATATTATTTCGTTTTCCCAAAGTCATCCGGTAACAAATAATTTCCTGTAAAAGGATCAAGATAAACTTTAGGGCCCAAAGTATTCTTCTTTTTATTTGACCCGCTGATATCAATAACTGCTCCAATAACACCACCAACCAGACCACCTGCAGCAACACCAATTGTAACACTACTTGCAGTTGTTTCAGGAAATAATTCTGCTTTTGTTACTTCAATAAAAATGCCGTTCTCATCTTTAAAAATCTCAGTATAACCAACAGGAATATTTTTATATGCTATCCCTTTATGCACAAAAGCATAAAAATGTCTTATTCCCGTTTTCTCATCTCCTTTTACTGCCTTTGTAACAACTCCTTTATCATTAGCTTGTAAAGCAAATCCGGGTTCAGGATTATGAGTAAAAAAACTATAATAATCTTTGTACACGCCATCTTTCAGTTCGTTTGCTTTTAGGATATTAAGTTTTTCTTTTAATACAGAGGCATAGTTAGGAAGATCATTTTCTGAAATACTAAATTCCCAAGGTTCTCCTTTATAAGATTCTTTAAACAGGTCAGTAAGAATTAAAGTCGTTTTTCTTGCCAGACTTTGTGCCAGATATGGTGTTGTACGGGATGAAACAATTGCTACCGTATCTTTTCTGTCAATAAAATGATATCCGTCTTCTTTTTTAAGGAATGTACTCGCTCTTAATTCAAGCTTTCCTATAGAGTACTTTTCTTTTTTGTCTTCTGAAATATTCAAACTTTCCAGCAAAAGAACCATGTCATTACTTCCTCTTACCGGATTGTATTTATAAAACCAGTCTTCTATGTCTTTAGCGGCATTATTTTCGAAAACAACTTTCACCTCGTCCTTATGATACATAACTGTACCAACTTCCTGACTGGCTCTCTGATCTATCACCATAAGGCTTTTAACAGAGTTTTTGTTGTCTTTAATAGATTTTGAAAGATCAATCGTTTCTGTTTTCTGTCCAAATAATATTATCGAAAATAATAAAAAGAAAAGTGTTTTTTTCATAAGTGATACTTTCCGGTAAAAGTAATTTTTTTTGTTGTAAAAATTAAACGGCTCTCACAGAAAGATCTGTAAGAGCCGTCCAACATTAAAAAAATAAACTATTATGGGTTTTGTTTAGGTCCCGAAGCATTATTGTTTCCGTGAGGTTTTCTTTCATCCATTTTATCTTTCATCATTTTCTCAGATTGAAACAGCTTCAGAACTTTTTGGCAGGGAATTACCTGCTGCATTTTTTCTGCATATTTTTTTCTGTTATCCAATAACTTTTGTCCTACTTCAAAGCTTTGCTGCAATTTTGCTTTTGCTTCTTCATCCGTTAAAGTTTCAGGATCAAAGCTTGAATTAAACTGACTTTTTATTTGTTTCTGGCTGTCCAGATATTCGTTATACAGTTGTGTAAATTCTGCTTTATCACCTGGATCAACATTCAGATTATCCATGATCATATTGTTCCTGAATTTCTTAAGGAGCTCTTTTCTCTCTTCCGGAGAAAGATTATTGATGACTTCCTTTCTTTGCTTAGGGTCCATCTTCTTCCAGTCGTAATCAGTTCTTTGGGCATTTAATCCAAAGCCATAAATAATCAAAAACGTCAATAATATCTTTTTCATTTTCTTTTAATTATAAATATCCAAATAAACGTCCTGAGTCGAATTACTTGCTAACTCTGCAATTTCAGAATTAGAAAACGAGTCCAGATATTCATTCATTTGTGTTTCTTCTTTTTTCTTTACGGTTTTCACCTGTTTTGGTGCCTCAATTGTTTTTTCAGTTTCGTTTACACTTTTATAAGCATAACTATCATTATTCTTTTGATTTTCAACTGTTTGATCATTATTTTCAACAGAAGTTAAATCAGATTTTAAAGTTTCATAAGCGAGCTCACCTTCAGTTTTGGGTTCTTTGGTATTGGCTGCATATGCTGTTTCAGAATTCAATTCTTTTTGAACAGAATCATTATCCGAATTGAAAACATAAGTTGCTCCAAAAATCAAAGCCAGTGATGCCGCTGCGGCATACATCCAGTTCAGCTTAAAGACAGGTGCTTTTTTACTTGTCTTTATATCATTCATAACGTTCTCCTGAATATTTTCAAACATATCATCAGGAACTGTGTAAATGTTCTTACGCTCTAATTTTTCTATGTCGAACTCTTTCATCTTTGTTGGGGTCAAAAATTATCTTTCGTAATTTTCTTTAATATAATCTTCTATCTTCTGTTTGGCATAATGATAATTTGTTTTCAAAGTTCCTACTGACATATCTACAATTTTTGATATTTCTTCGTAGGGCAAATCATCATAATACCGCATCATAAATACCAGTTTCTGCTTCTCGGGCAGGCTTTGTATAGCGCTCTGCAGCAAAATCTGTATTTCTTCGGCATCTCCTTCTGTATTGTCAGCCACAAGATTCTGCATGTGATACTCAGGATCTTCATCAGTTTTCTGCATCTTCTTCATTTTGTTCACCTGCTGTAATGCTTCGTTGGTTGCAATTCTGTACAACCAGGTATACAGCTGGCTATCATTTTTGAACTGATGAAAATTTTGATAAGCTTTAATAAAAGTTTCCTGCAAAGTATCCTGTGCAAGATCTCCGTCCACAATAATTCTTCTTATGTGCCAGTACAATCTGCTTTGATAGGCATCCATCAAGGCCCGGACACCTTTATCCTGGGTCCGTGGATTCTGCATCAACGAAATAATTTCCGCGTCCTTAATCTTCATAAGATGCCTTCATTGTTTTGGATTACAAAAATAGCTGAAAGTTAAATTAAAAACTCAATTTTCAATTTAAATATTAAAAATAATATGAGACACTTACGCAATAAACGTGCCTATATTGAAGTACTGAATTTCTGAAATCATCTTCCTTTCCCGGCTCGGCTTAAAATCTTATATTTGTTATATGCAAATTGTAATCATTGGTTCCGGAAATGTTGCCTATCATATGGCAAAAGCTTTGAAAAGCATTCCCCTGGCCCAGATTTTTGGCAGGAACGAAAAAGAATTAAGTAAGATTTCAGAAGAATTAAACATTCCTTATTCCACAGATCATCTGGAGGAAGCGGATCTTTATATCATCTGTGTAAGTGATAATTCTGTAGAGGAAGTTTCAAAGATTATTACCAAAAAAGACTGTCTGGTTTCCCATACATCAGGATCACTTCCAAAAGAAGTCTTGGCTGGTGAGTACAGGAAAGCCAGCTTCTATCCTTTACAGACCTTTTCAAAATCAAAAGAGCTGGAATATGAAAAAATTCCATTTTTCGTAGAAGCAGAAAATGAAGGAGATCAGAAAATATTGCTTGACCTCGCTTCACAGATTTCAGAAAAAGTAATGGAAAGCAGCCACGAAAAAAGAAAATATATTCATTTAACAGCTGTTTTTGCCTGTAATTTTGTGAATCATCTTTTTTCAAGGGCTAAAGAAATTTCGGATTCTCAGGAGATTCCGTTTGATTATTTTTTACCGCTGATTGATGAAACGGTTCAGAAAATTTATGAAATTGAACCTAAACAGGCACAGACCGGACCTGCAGTGAGAAATGACGTAAGAATTTTACAGCTGCATGAAGAGTTATTAAAAGACGAAAGTCTTGAAATTTATAAAACAATGAATCATTCTATTCAGAAAATGTATGGGTTATAAAGAGAAATTAAAAGATATTAAGGCATTTGTATTTGATGTTGACGGAGTTTTCACAGACGGAAGTGTTTATCTACTTCCCGGAGGAAATATGTGCAGGGTAATGAATGTTCTGGACGGATATGCAGTAGTAAAGGCATTAAAAAATAACTATTTGATTGGAGTGATTACCGGTGGAAATGATGAAATGGTAAAACACAGAATCAATTATCTGGGTATCCAGGATTACTACCCTAAATCCCACAACAAAATAGAGGATTTTGAAGATTTTAAGAAGAAACATAACCTTAAAAATGAAGAAATCCTGACGATGGGTGATGATCTTCCGGATATTCATATTATGGAAAGTTCAGCTATTGCGGCATGCCCTGAAAATGCAGTTCCTGAGGTAAAAGGAATCTCCGATTATATTTCTCCGAAAAAAGGAGGAGCCGGAGCAGTACGCGATGTGATTGAACAGGTAATGAAGGTGCAGGGAAACTGGCATGATGATAATACTCAATCTGTATAATTACCGGTATGAAATTACTTTTAGCATCTCAATCGCCAAGAAGAAAAGAACTTCTTTCAAGCCTTGGTTTTGAATTTGAAGTCGTAAAAATTGACTGTGAGGAAATTCTTCCTGCACATATAAAAATTGAAGAAGCCGCAGCTTACCTGTCTGATTTAAAAGCTGATGCTTTCAGACCTCTGGAGGTAGATGAAGTCCTACTGACTGCTGATACTGTAGTAGCTATTGACAATCAGATTCTTGGAAAGCCCAAAGATGAAGCTGACGCCTTTATGATGCTTCAAAGCCTTTCAGGAAGAACCCATCAGGTTTACACAGGAATTACTATCAAAACGGCAGATAAATCTATTACCGAAACCGATGTTGCCGATGTTACTCTTGATAAGCTCTCTGATAAAGAAATAAACTATTATATTCAAAACTATAAGCCTTTCGATAAAGCGGGCAGCTATGGTATTCAGGAATGGCTTGGAATGGCAAAGATCACAAGCCTTACAGGAAGTTTTTATACCATTATGGGACTTCCTACCCACCTTGTTTACAAAATATTGAAAGAAACCTCTATGATTTAAGAAATTATTGAAGTTTCGAATATCAGTTAAAGAAGAAATAAAATATTTCCACAAGAAATATAAATATTATTCATTATAAAATTTTATTATTTTTACAAAATCATCAAACTGCTGATAATAAAAAGCAGATTAGCAAGTTATAATTGAATAATGAAAAAGAATATATTATTCCTTTTAGTGATATGCCTTGTTGCTTCCTGTGCTACCAAGACAAAAAAGCCGGAGCAGCGATCAAAGCTATTGAAAGGATTTTCCACATATTATAATACTCTTTTTAATGCGAAAGATGCATTAAACAGTGAGTTTACAACCAGAGATAAAGGACATAAAGATAATTTTTATGCCCCTTATATTCCTATTCTTACCTATGAAGAACAGCCTTTAGGAAGTGATCTTGGACAATCGGAGGCTTTTGCCGAAAACTCCATGAAAATGGCTGAAGTAGCCAACAAACCTTCAGGAAGAGGAAATTCCGGAATACCGAATATCCCTGGTGGGCCACAAGGAAATGCCCCTGCAAGACCTGACGGAGAACAAGGTAAAGGAGCTACCACTCTTGAAATTGCAGAAGCAAAAGCTTTAAAAGCAATTAATAAATATTCTGTCACCAGAAACGGTGAAGAGAAAAATAAACAGATTTTTGATGCCTATATGATTCTTGCCCAGGCGAGAATTTATAGAGGTAAATCCCTGGAAGCGCTGGATGCTCTTAATTATGTGTTCACCCACATGAAAGACGATAAAAGAATTGCACTGGCAAGAATTTATCAGGGTCTTGCCTATGATCAAATCAAAGATTATCACAGAGCTCATGAAACTTTTGCTAAACTGAAAGGAGAAGACATTAATAAAAGCTATGCAAAACTGCTGAGCATCTATTATTCTGAATCTCTGTTGGATGCAGGTAAAAAGGAAGAGGCCGCCAAAGAACTTGATGAAGCTTTTGAACTGAACAGCAACAGAAAACTAAAGAGTAGAATTGCTTATCTGAGAGGTCAGGTTTTAGAAAATCTGAACCAGAATGACAAAGCAAGAGAAAGCTATACCGCAGCATATAAATATGCCAATGATTTTGAGTTTGAAGTAAAATCTCAGATTGCCATTGCTAAAACTTTTAATGGTAAAGGTGACTATGCCGGAGCCAAAAATTATCTGGAAGGAATCAGTAAGAAAGGTACTTACGGTTCCAGAAAAAATGAATTTTATTATGCTTTAGGTTTAATGGCCAACAAAGCGGGAAAAAAAGATGAAGCCCAACAATTCTTCAGAAAATCTCTTTTTGAAAAGGTTTCTGACCCTCAGATCCGTGGATTGGCTTATTACGAAATAGGTAAAAGCTATCTTGACAAGAATGATTACATTGGAGCCGGAAGCTATTATGACTCTGCGCTTGCAGTAATGACATATGAGCCCTCAAAAATCCTTTTAAAAGACCAGTCTGCCTACATCAAAAAGATTTCAAAGAATTATTATCTGATCAAAAAGAATGACAGTATTCTTTCACTGGCCAAGATGGATGAGGGCCAGAAAACAGACTATTTCACCAAATATATAGCCAAATTAAAGATTAAAGAGGAAAAAGAGGAACAGGAAAGAAGACGCGCAGAAAGGAGCAAAGGATTTGATACCGGAGACTATAGCGCTAATTCTATTTTTGCAAATAGCTCCAATGCTTTTGAGGATTTCGGAGTGACTACCAAAGGATTTTACTTCGGAAACACCGGAACTGTAAGTAAAGGAACATCTACCTTTAAACAAGTCTGGGGAGATCGTGCTCTTGCTGATAACTGGCGTTTTTCCAAGAAAATGGCTTCCATTGAAGATATGAAAAATGAAGCCCTGGGAGTAACTTCAGCACCTAATCCTAGACGTTTTGAGCCCTCTTACTATATTGAGCAGATCCCTACAGATCAAGGCAAATTGTCTCAGTTGAAAAAGGACAGAGATACCGCTTCATTAGGTCTGGGAATTATGTATCAGAACTATTTTACCAACACTCCCCTAGCTACAAAAACGCTGTATGATCTTGTAGATGTAAAACCGGAAGAAAAGGTAATGCTGCAGGCATTGTATGAGATTTTTGCCATGAATTATGAGAAAAATCCACAGGCTTCTGAAAGAGCAAAACAGATTCTCTTAGCAGATTATCCCTACACTTCTTATGCTGAATTTGCCAGAAATCCTAAAAACAAATCTTTCGTAAAATCAACAGAAGAAGTTGAAAATGAATATAAAAAGGCATATGCCTTATTTGAATCAGAAAAATTTGCGGAAAGTAAGGAGGTAATCGATCAGACACTTCAAAAATTCCCTAAAGATGCACTGGTTCCTAAATTATACCTGCTCAACGCATTCAATGCGGGGAAATCCAGTGGAAAGGAAGTCATGATTCTGCAGCTTGAACAGATTGCACTGAATTATTCTAAAACTCCTGAAGGGATAAGAGCCAAAGAAATGCTGGTTTATCTGAAAAGTGATCTCAGCTTCCAGGCAACGGATAATAAAGGAAATGCTGTTCCACAACAACCCGGAGGAACACCTGCACAGCCTAATGCCCAGAATACCGGCGTTCCGCAAATGAACAATGGAAAAGTACAAAAGCTGGAAAATATCAGTACACAAACCCTGAATATGGGTCCTGCTCCACAGCAGGGAAATCCTTCCCAACAGCAGCAAAAAAATAAGAAAACAACAGAAACTACCAAACCAGCATCAAAGGCACCGCCAAGACCTCAATAATAAAAAAAAGCGAAGATGTACTCTTCGCTTTTTTTATGTTGTTTTCTATTTTTTGATATAATACAATCTTACGGATTCTTTTTCTTTACTCCATGGAAATCTTTGAGGTAGAAAGGCTCAAAATAAGCCATGTCTTCAAATTCTTTATTTTCTATTTTTTCCAATGTCTTTCTGATAAGATATTGTGCCGAAGGATAAACATTCTCGTTAAAAATAGCATCAGGAAGATTCAGGATCTCTTTTGCCTTCTTAGCCCCATCTCCTACAAACAATACTTTTTTATCTCTGAATTCTTCAAAAGAAGTTTCGTCCAAAATCTTGGCTTCTGTCTCAGATAGTTCTTTTCCCGTACTACCGTCATAAACGGCCGTATAGACCTCCATTCTCCTCGCGTCAATCAAAGGTACTATCAAGTCGTAGTTATCGTCTAAAAAAGGCTCTATCATGCTTTCAAGAGAATTCACAGCAATCAGAGGAACTTTAAGGCCATAGCAGAACCCTTTCGCAGAAGCTGCACCAATCCTTAACCCTGTATAAGATCCGGGGCCTTTTCCCAAAGAAACAGCTTCGATATCTTTAAGAGCAATACCAGCTCCTTCCAACGCCCATTCTACATAGGTATGAAGGCTTTCAGACTGTTTATAATTTTCGGAAACCTCTTCACACACGCACAGTAGTTTTTCATTGTATGATACCGCTACCGAACAGTTTTTGGATGATGTTTCCAGATATAGAATTTTCATTTTCTTGTTTTAAGCTAAACAGCGATCTTGCTTTTCGCAACATTGCTTTAATATTCTGCAAATTTAGCCATTATTTTGACTATTTTCTATAAATCGTTCTCGGTTCTGCCTGAGCACTCGGATAGATGGTCATATCTGAAACGGTAACATGTTTCGGAGCATTCACACAATAAGCAATAGCGTCAGCAATATCTTCTGCTTTCAGGGCATCATACCCTGCATATACCGTTGAAGCTTTCTCGCTGTCACCCTTAAATCTCACCAAAGAGAAATCAGTTTCTACAGCTCCCGGCTGAATATTGGTTACTTTGATTCCAAATTCGGTAAGCTCCAGTCTCATTCCTTCTGAAATAACGTCTACTGCTTTTTTCGTTGCACAGTACACTACCCCATTTGCGTAAGTCTGTCTTGCTGCCACAGAACTGATGTTTACTATATGACCTAAATTTTTAGTTTTCATAATTGGGATGATCATTTTAGAAACGTAGAGCAGTCCCTTCACATTTCCGTCAATCATAGAATCCCAGTCATCGGTCTTACCAGCTGAAAGAGGATCTAATCCATGAGCGTTTCCGGCATTATTGATCAGAACATCAATCTCTTTCCAGTTTTCAGAAAGCGAATTAATAGCGGCTTCCACTTCTTCAAGATTCCTTACATCAAACAATAAACTAAATATTTCGGTATATTGAGAAAGCTCTGATTTTACAGTTTCCAATACTTCCCTTCTTCTTCCGCAGATAATGATTCTGTTTCCTTGTTTTGCAAGAAGCTCTGCAGTGGCTTTACCTATACCGGAAGTAGCTCCGGTGATTAATACTGTCTTCATAAAAATTGTTTATTAACGGTATGAATGGAATACTTTCCAGGAGTATGATATTGTTCCTTCATACATTGTTTTTGATTTATTAATTGGCATCCAATGCATGAAAAGCATCGGCTATGTGGTCAATCTTTAAGTTTTTGTTTTCATCAGGAAGAACGGAGATAATATCAAATCTGACTTCGCTATCTTTATTGAATTCTTCGAGATAATGATTGGCTGCAGAAACAATTGATTTTATTTTTGTTTTGGTTACAGCTTCCTGAGGGAGCATAAAGGCATCAGTAGATCTTGCCTTCACTTCCACTATGATAATCAAATTATCTTTTTCAGCAATAATATCTATTTCATTTTTCTGAAAACGAAAGTTTCTGACAAGGATTTTGTAGCCATTTTTTTTCAAATGTTCAACTGCTAAATCTTCTGCTAAGATACCGAAGTCATTGTGATCTGCCATAATATATTTTGTATTTTTGCCTTACTTTTTCAAACCTATGAAATTTAATTTACTTTTTTGTTTTACCTTATTAGCATGTTCAATCAGCTGCTCTTCATCTGATGATATCGATGAAGCTCAAACCAATAATAATCCGAAAAACATAATGTTTATTGGCGGAACCAATGAATATTATGCTATTAATTCTCAGAATGGACAATTAAAATGGGCGTTTTCAGTTCCTAATGGCCGTTTTGAATATAGTACTGCTTTTTATAATAATAACGTATTATATGTTGGTTGTACAGACAGTTACCTGTATGCATTGGATGCTGGTAATGGAAATTTATTATGGAAGTTTAAAGCGCATGAAGCAATAGAATCAAGTGTTTATGTTTCTAATAATACTGTTTTCTTTGGAAGTGATGACGATGATTTCTATGCACTAAATGCGGCAACCGGGGAATTAAAATGGAAATATTCTACCGGCTTTAATGTGAGTTCAAGTCCAGTAGTATCCGGGGAAATTGTATATTTCGCCAGTGATGATGGTTATATTTATGCCCTAAATCAGAGTAATGGAGTTCTCAAATGGAAATATTATGCAGGAGGCCTTTTTAATTCTTCTTCTTCTTCCATAGTACAGAATAACCTTTACATCGGAAATAGAAATGGTAATATTTATAATATTAACAAATCTACAGGTGAACTGAACTGGAAAAAACAACTTGGAGGCTCTATTGAGCGTTCTTCACCCACAATTTTAGATGGATACTTGTATACAACTGATGAAAATTCTTTATATAAAATAGATGCTTTAACAGGAAATATTGTTTGGCAATCTTATAATTCGGGTAACTATTCCAGCAGCCCATTTGTTAATGAAAATTACATTTCTGTAAATTCCAGTTCAGGAAATATTACTGTTATAGATAAACAGACAGGAAATACAAAGTGGCAGAAAACAATTTACTCCAATAGTGCAGAGGCTGTCTCTACAGACGGTACAGTTTTTATTGGCGGTGGTGGTTCAAACTATGTATATGCTTTTTCCGAAAACGATGGCACAGAAAAGTGGAGATTTCCAATCAAGTCAATCACCACTTCAGCTCCAGTAATTATTAATAAAGACGGGAAATTAGTTTATCCAAGTAAGTCCGGAGGTAGAGATTAAAACTCTACCTTTACTTTATTATCAACTTTTACCTTAATTTCACTTCCAATAATCAATGGACGGTTATCTTTAATATGCCCATTCGGGAAAGCAAATACTACAGGGAATTTATATTTTGAAATTCTGTCAGCGATCAGTTTATAGGCAAACTCATCAAAGCTTTCTTCATAGCTTTTATTTTCTTTTTCGTCACCCATATTGGTCATCCCACCAACGATAAGTCCTTTGATCTTACTGAAAACTCCTGCAAGCTCAAGAGTCATGATCATACGGTCCAGTGCATAGAAGTTTTCTCCGATATCTTCAATAAACAAAATTTTGTCTTTAAAGTCAAAAGAATATCTGGTTCCTAAAAGAGCGTATATAAGGGCTAAATTCCCTCCAATCAGTTCTCCTTCAATATTGCCTTCTTTATTAAATTGATGCGGTTCAAGGCTGTATTTTGGGGTTTTTCCCTTTAAAATATCGAAGATCAGATCATAGCTGTCATTAGTAACGCCGAAACTTGATGTTTTGATGGTCTGCCCATGAATGGATGCAAACCCTTTTTTCAACAGATAGCTTTGTATAACCGTGTTATCAGAATACCCGATATACCATTTCGGATTTTCTGTAAAACCTTTCATTTTCAGGTGCTGAATCAGGTGCTGGCATCCATAACCTCCTCTGGAAGCCCATATTGCCTTGATTTCTGTATCATTTAAAGCCCAGTTGATATCTTTTATTCTTTCCTGTTCTGTTCCGGCATAATTGTATCCGTTTGAAAATCTGGTGTAAAGGTGTTCTCCGAGAACGGGTTCAAAACCTCTGCTTTTAATCATTTCTATTCCCTTTTCCATTTGAGAGGCATCTACAGCTCCAGCAGGGGAAATAACAGCTATTTTGTCGCCTTTTTTAAGGGACTTTGGAAAGATTATTTTTTTCATTTTGTTTTTTGATATTTTACTTCTTTCTTTTCTGCTTCTTCCAGCTGTCTTTCAAACTGATTGAACTTTTTGAAACTCTGCAGGAAGATAAAGAAACTGAAAATAATAAGAATACAGCCAACAACTCTTCTGATTTGGTTGGCCAGTTTTTGTGTTAATTTATCGTGAAATTGCTTCGCAAGAAATATCTTGGCAAGATCTATTGAAAGGTAAGTGGCCAGTACGATCCCTATGTATAAAATAAAACTGCTGGTGTCCGGATATTGATTTCTTACGGAAATTACCGTTACCAGCCAGAAAAGGATGACTCCAACATTTAAAAGATTAAAGAAAAAACCATTGAAAAATGTCTTAATATAATTTTGGCCAATGATCTTTTCTTCGCCGGGCAAATGCATCTTGGTTTTGGTAACCAGCATCACGACTCCGTAAATAAAAATAAGAATGGAAGTGATCCTGTAGAAGCCAGGATGCTTATCAATTAAAGCTACGATATCTGTACTGGCATAATATGCCGCTACGATACATAATAAATCTGCTGTGATAACTCCAAGATCCAATGATAAGGCATGTTTTGGGCCTCTGGAAAAGCTGGTTTCAATTAACAGGAAGAATATAGGTCCTATAAAAACCAAGCTCAGCATGAATCCTAATATGATCGCCGATAGTACAAGTTCTAGCATTTAATGTGTTTTAAAATGAAAAAAATTCATTTCGTTTTATACAAAGTTATACTTTATGATTTAATTATTCAATAAAGTTGTGATATATCAAGTCGATTTTAAGGAGAGTTTAATGTAAAGTTTTTAAGAAAATAGGAGGGGAGCAAGAATGATAAGTGCTGAAACGTTACCAAATCCTAAACTTACTTTGGGTGGTTTTCAAAGTTCTTAAAAATAAAAAGGTCATTCCTCTTTGGAACAACCTCTTTTGTGTTATATTTTGCTGAAGATTTTCAAAAACTTTATCTTTCCAGGCAATTTTCATTAAAAGTAAATTCGAAGTCTTTTCTGACTTTAAGTCCAAAAATTCCTCTTTCAAAGGTATACGTAATCTGATTTTTAAACAACATTCTTTTATAATCAATGAGAAAACTTCTGGTCATATAAGAGTATTCATAGGCATTTCCACTCAAATAGACATATGTTGTCTTTCCTACCTCACGGCTGTGTACTCCTCCAACCCCGGAAACCATGCTTCTGAAACAGTATGTTTCTTTAGTAGGATTCATTCCTGTAAGATAATTTATCAAAAAGAATCCGTTTATTATCTGTGGAAATGTGACTCCAAAAAAATATTTTCTTCCCTGTTTTTCAATATTAATAATATTCCTTTTGATTAAAATATTACATATGATTACAAGAATGATCATAGCGAGTACAAACAGATAAAAATTGATAACAGTATTAAAAATTACTGTTACCAATAATATTACGTTTAAAATACTAAATACAATGTATTTATCTATCTTTGTCATTACTTTACAATCTGGAAATCAAGCTGCTTCTGGATCAGGTTGGCTTTTACCACTTTGATCTGAACTTCATCTCCCAACTGATATTTGTTTCCGTGTCTTATTCCATATACCGCATGGGTTTTTGCATCATACATGTATGAGTCATCTACAAGGTCTCTCAATTTGATTAATCCTTCAGCTCCGTTTTCAGGAATTTCAACCCAGAAACCGAATTCTGCTACTCCGGAAATCACTCCTTTGAAAGTTTCCCCCAAGTGTTTTTTCATGAATTTCACCTGCATAAATTTGATAGAGTCTCTTTCTGCATCTGCTGCCAGTCTTTCCATCGCACTGCAGTGTTTTGCTTTGTCTTCAAGTTCACCTCTGTTTGGAGATTTTCCTCCATCCAGATAATGCTGAAGAAGACGGTGTGCAAGCAAATCCGGGTAACGGCGGATAGGAGAGGTAAAGTGGCTGTAATATTCAAAACCAAGACCATAGTGGCCAATCGGTTCTGTAGAATATACTGCCTTGCTCATACTTCTCATCGCAAGAGTTTCAATCATATTCTCTTCGCCTTTTCCTTTTACATCGTGAAGAAGCTTATTCAAAGATTCTGCAACCTTTTTGGTATTCGCAAGATTCATTTTATACCCGAAAGTAGCCACAAAATCTCTTAAAGATTCCAGTTTTGCCGGATCCGGATCATCGTGAACCCTATAAATAAATGTATTGTTGGTGATTTCACCTTTTCTACTTAGAGATACATATTCAGATACTTTTTTATTGGCCAGTAGCATGAATTCTTCGATCAGGTGATTGGAATCCTTACTTATTTTAAAGTACACTCCAATCGGTTCATTATTTTCATCCAGATTGAATCTTACTTCACTTCTGTCAAAAGTAATAGCTCCTCTTCGTATACGTTCATGACGCATAATCTTTGCCAGCCTGTCAAGCGTATTGATCTCTTCCGCCAGATCTCCCTGGCCGCTTTCTATACGTTCCTGAGCTTCCTCATAAGTAAATCTTCTGTCTGAATGAATCACTGTTCTTCCAAACCACTGTTTCTGAATTTCAGCCTCTTCATTCAGTTCAAAAACTGCTGAAAAAGTATATTTATCTTCGTTGGGACGAAGGGAACAAACATCATTACTCAAAACTTCCGGCAGCATCGGAACAACTCTGTCAACAAGATATACCGAAGTAGCTCTCTTATACGCTTCATCATCAAGAATAGTTCCCGGAACCACATAATGAGATACATCAGCAATGTGAACTCCGATTTCCCAGTTTCCGTTTTCCAGTTTTCTTATGGATAGTGCATCATCAAAATCCTTAGCATCTTTAGGGTCAATCGTAAATGTACAGATATTACGCATATCCCAACGTTTTGCAGCTTCTTCGTCCGTAATACTTCTGTCTATTTTATCTGCATCTGCTTCCACTTCTGATGGAAACTCGTAAGGCAGACCATATTCTGCAAGGATAGAGTGGATTTCCGTTTCATGTTCTCCCGGAGCACCCAGCACCTGGATAATTTCTCCTTCAGGATTTTTATCTCCCGGTCTCCATTCTGTCATTTTTACGATTACTTTATCTCCATCTTCAGCATTGTTGAATTTTCCTTTTGGAATAAAGATATCTGTATTGATTGATTTTTTATCACAAACAACAAACCCAAATTCTTTATGAGCTACCTTCTGAAATGTTCCTACAAATTCAGTTCTGGTACGCTCCAAAACTTCCAGAACAGAGCCTTCAAGTTTCTTTCCTTTATAATGATAAGTTATAATAAGAACCTTATCTCCCTGCAGGGCATCCTTCACATTTTTGGCGTGAACGAACACATCATCTTCCAATCCTTCCACACTTACGTAAGCATTTCCGCTTTGGTTGAAGTCAATAGTTCCGGTAAGCGTTCCTGCAATTTTGAGGTTCACTATATATTTTCCTTTTTCTACTTCTTTGATTTTTTCAGAGCCCTGAAGTTTATGCAGAGCCTGAATGACAAGTTCTCTTTGTCTTGGATTTTTGTAATCTATCCCGTCAGCAATCTGCTTATAATTATAAATTTTGGATGAATTCGCATTCATAAAACGGAGGATCAGTCTTCCGATCTCCATCATTTTTAAATCATTTTTATGACTTATATATTTTCTTTTTTTTGGCATTTTAATTTTCTTTTAATTAATTTGGTCTTAGTTCAAATAAAACCTTTTTCTAAATCTTTCCCCATTCATTCCTTATATATAAGGTTATTCAATTTCATCATTAGATTCTTTCCGTACATCATCAGAAATTATCTTTCAGTTTACTTAGAACGGGAGCTTTAGTTTTGTATAAATTTAATACAATTCTGGAGAAGAAAAGAGAAAAACCTTCTATTAAATATGTTTCAAATATAAGAAAGGCTTTAGAGAATAATAGAGTGTAATTTCTATTGGACACTGCAAATGTACGAATAAAAAATAAATAAGGCTTGTAATATGATTTACAAGCCTTAGTATATTTAGCAAACTGCAATTTTATCAACTCTATTCTGGTGTCTTCCACCTTCAAAGTCTGTTGAAAGAAATCTGTCTACAATCTCAATCGCCAACTCCTTTGATATAAATCTTGCAGGCATTGAAATCATATTGGCATCATTATGCTGTCTTGCCAGTGTTGCAATCTCCGGCATCCAGCACAATGCACATCTTATTTTCTGGTGTTTGTTCGCAGTGATCTGAACTCCGTTTCCGCTTCCACAGATCAGAATTCCGAGCTCATTTTCCCCGTTTTCAACAGAAGTTGCAGCAGGGTGTACAAAGTCTGGATAATCCACACTGTTTGTGGAAAACGTTCCAAAATCCTGAACTTCAAAACGTTCTGAAAGGTAGTTCTTAACAATCTCCTTATATTCATAGCCTGCATGGTCCGCTGCGATAGCAATTTTTCTTTTCATAATACTCTTATTAAGCTTTATTAGATTCTATTTCCATACAAAGGTAAGAATAATAACAATTCGTGTTAGTAAACCCTGAGTTAATTGTTAAGAGGTATGTTAATAACTGTGGAAAACTTTTATCAACTTTCTATTTTTAAAGACCAATTTATTTCGTAATGGAAAATCTTTCCGTAAATTTTTACCACAACTTTCCAGATCTTTTCTCAAGCTATCCCCAGATTTTTCCATAATAAAATAACTAATAATTGGCTCTTATCAAAGTTACCAACATTTGTTAATAAGTATGTGAAATAGCGGGTTTACAATGATTTATATTGTGAGTTAAATATGAATTGAATAAAAGTTGAGTGTTACCAACTTTTAGCCTAAAACTTATCCCCGAAACTAACAACACTCAACAACAACTACATTATTCTTTTTTTTTAAAGAGAAAAAATTGTTGATTAATGGGTGATTGGGTTCGGGGAAAGTTTTTGAAAACTTTTATTTTAATCAATCTGTTGAAAAAGTTTAAAACCTTACATTTGTGAAACGAAAATTCAATGAGATTTATGAAATTGTCTTTGCAGGATTTACGGAAAAGCAAACCGGGATCTGGGCACAGGAGTTTCATTTGACTCAGAAAAAATAAATCTACTTATGAAAACAATCAATGATTTCAATTTTAAAGATAAGAAAGCTCTGGTAAGAGTGGACTTCAATGTTCCTCAGGACGATCAGCTGAAGGTGACAGACAATACGAGAATTGTTGCTGTGAAACCAACAGTGGAGAAGATCCTTAATGATGGTGGTTCGGTCATCTTAATAACACACCTTGGAAGACCTAAGGGTGAGGTTAAAGATGAATTTTCTCTTAAGCATATTCTTGCCGAAGTTTCTGCTGTTCTTGGACAGGAGGTTAAGTTTGTTGATGAATGCATTGGGGAAAAGGCAGAGAAAGCTGCTGCTGAACTGAAACCGGGGGAGATTTTATTACTGGAAAATGTACGTTTTCATAATGAAGAGGAAAAAGGAGATGCAGGTTTTGCTGAAAAGCTTTCTAAACTAGGAGATGCTTATGTAAATGATGCATTCGGGACTGCACATAGAGCTCATGCTTCTACAGCAGTGATTGCTCAATATTTCCCATCAACTAAATATTTCGGTTTGCTGATGGCTAATGAGCTTCAGGCGATCGATAAGGTATTAAAGAGTGGTGAGAGACCGGTTACGGCCATCCTTGGAGGATCTAAAGTTTCAACTAAAATTACCATTATAGAAAATATTCTTCCTGCAGTAGATAATCTTATTATAGGTGGAGGAATGGCATTTACATTTATTAAGGCTCTTGGAGGGAAAATTGGTAATTCTTTGGTAGAAGAAGACAAACTTCCTTTAGCTCTTGAGATTTTAGGGAAAGCTAAAGAACATAAAGTAAAAGTTTATCTTCCTTCTGATGCTATCATCGCTGAAAGTTTTAGTAATGATGTGGAAAGAAAAGAAGCTGACATCTACGCAATCCCTGAAGGATGGATGGGACTTGATGCTGGCCATAAATCCAGAGATCAGTTCAACGATGTGTTGTTAAATTCAAGAACTATTCTTTGGAATGGGCCGATAGGAGTTTTTGAAATGTCAAATTTTGCTGGTGGAACTGTTGCATTGGGCGAGAGCATTGCTGAGGCAACAAGATTAGGAGCTTTTTCTTTAGTTGGAGGAGGAGACAGTGTTGCATTTGTTAAGCAATTCGGATATGCTGATCAGGTAAGTTATGTTTCTACCGGTGGTGGAGCAATGCTTGAAAGTCTTGAAGGACTTGAATTACCAGGTGTAGCTGCAATCAATAATTAATACAAAAGAATAGATATTTTATAGTCTGCTAATATAATTAGCAGACTTTTTTTATTTATTAGATTGTGAGAAAACCCATTATTAATCGAAGTTTTGGATGTGTTTTAGATATAACCACAGGTTATATTGATTTAGGTTTAATTCTCTTTCAGTTACTTAGGTTTTTAGTAGATTCTATTTTCGGCTTTTCATTTTAAAATTGAGTAATTTTAGATATTCAGTTCTCTACTTCATACCTTAATTTGTGTGGTAAATGGCTATATTTTTTTACTGTTAAATTCTAAACTTGTTGAGAGAAGAAGTTAGATTTTTTTCATTAATTGCTATGTATGTTTTGATTGAATAGGTAGGTAAAATGATTTGATTTGAAGTAAAATTTCTGACAGATAAGAGAGTATTTCCCGTTAATTATTTCTTGAGCGTGACACTATAATTTTTTTGAATAATATCTTTAATGTTTAATTTGGGAATCTCCGAATTCTTTTGGAATTTGATTTTATATAGTACTTAATGTCTATTTTTTAACTTTTACGCTGACTTTATATAATTTTTAAGGCAAAGTATTATATCTTATTTATTTCACGTATTTGTGATGATGTTGTATATTATTGTATATCAGTAATTAAACTGTTTTATAGTATGGAATTATATAGTGATTATCATTTGACATTATAGATTTTGATTAAAAATTATTCATTTAATACTATAAAAGGAAGGTAACAATCAATTTTTTTCATAAACGAATTTCATTAAATTTTTAAAACAGACTTATTTAAGAATTTTTCTTTTCTATCAGTTTATATTTTATAAGAATCTTCAATTATTGCTTTTTAAGTACTGTATTTTTAATTTTTTAATTTCTTCTCATTGTAATTTTCGGAAGTTATCATTTCTTCGAAAATTATATTTTAAAATATGTTTTAATTTTTTGGATTAGGATTGGATGGAGTAGGGGTGTTTTAAATTCCAGGTATTAATTTTTATTTTTTGATTTAGAATGAAATTATTTTTTCTTCAAGAGATTTTTTTTTGAATCCCCTGAAAATTGACCTCTATATTTGCTTCTAAAATTGAAAAACTATCTTTTCCTGAGTATTTATACTTTTTTCTATTTTGACGATGAATTTGTACCCTTTGTGATGGAATTTATCATTTGGAACATTTTTTTTTGTTTCATATCAATTTATAGGCAGCTATTGAATACAGATTTAAATGTTCAAGGAAAACTCTAGGTAATGAATAAGAGAAATACCTATTTCCTTTTTTATATTGTTTTTAAAAATGGAGTAGGGGAGAGTTCTGAAAAATACAACAAGGATGTTAAATTTTTATAAGATTGAATAAATTTTGAAAATCTTCTTTATCAGATAAAAAGAAAACTCAGGAGTAAAATCCTAAGTTTTTGTTTTTAAAGCTTAAAATGCTGAAAATTGACCTTCAGAAATGGGTCAAAAATCAATTTTCTATCTTTTTTCGATAATGTATATCAAACTTGAAAATTCGTTTGAAAATAACGCTTTTATGTTCGAAATTGTTCCGTAGACCACTGCTTTTATCCAAAATAGGGGTGATTTTTTGTATTTTTCGCTCAACATGGAGATGTAATAAGAGTCTAATACTAAAGGTTTGATTTTTCTCATTTTCCAGTCTGATTTTTTTGAAATCAGGTTTTCCATTCCGTTTTTTGAAAAATGATAAATGTGTCTTGGTACATCATAAGCTGCCCAATATTCTTTATAATGTTTTGCATCATATGAAGTAGGGTTGGGAACAGCAATAATAAGAATTCCTTTTTCTTTTAATTTTTCGTTAAAAATGTTAAGCATTTCATCCTGATTCTCGATATGTTCAAACACATGCCATAATGTAATAGCATCTAAGCTGTTTTCTTCAATTGTATTGATATTATCCAATATAGTAGCCTTCGTTATTTTTCCTTGTGCTGCTTTTCTTGCATCTGCATCAGGCTCAAAACCGAAAGTCTCAAAATCATTTTCTATAAATTTAACAAACTCTCCGGCACCGCATCCATAATCAAGAACTCTTGATCCTTTTTTTATTCTGTCTACTAATACATTTTTTTTGTATTGAAGATTGAATGACTGAAGAAATTTATAAAGCTTTTCTTTCAGACTTCCGGAATCCTGATGATGAGAAATATAATTTTCACTTTCATAATATCTGGAAATATTGGATGGAATAGGGGTGGTCTTGAATACCCCTTTCGTTTCTGTCTCTTTAATTTCAAAAATTTCCTGTGAAAGAAAATGATCTTTTATTTTCATTGAAATCGTAATCTTTTATATTGTAAAAAAGATTAAGATATTCTGAGCTTGATATATGCTCATAAATACCTTAATCTTTGCTTTATTTTTTTAATGTTTCACGTGAAACATATTTTTTTAACGTCCTAAATAGACTAATAAAACGTTTATGTCAGCTGGAGAAACCCCGCTTATTCTTCCTGCTTGTGCTATAGTTTTCGGACGTACGTTAGACATCTTCTGTTTTGCTTCTGCTGAAAGGCTGCTTAGCTTTGTATAATCAAAATCCTCTGGAATTTTAATGTTTTCCAGGCGGTTCAATTTGGCTACATTTTCTTTTTCTTTCTCAATATATCCTTTATACTTAATATTGATCTCTGCCTGTTCTCTTACTTCATCGTTGTATTGGCTTGAAACTTCTTTAATGAAATCAATTTCATCCAGTTTTCCTAATGTCATATGGGGTCTGGTAAGAATTTGTGCTGCTCTGTATGCCTGATCTACCGGATTGCTGTCTATAGATTCAAGAACTGGATTAATAATACCAGGTTTTAAAGAGGTTTCACGAAGAAACTCTTCAAGTGATTGGCTTTCAGATACTTTTGTTTCCATTTTTCTTAATCTGTCTTCTTTTGCCAATCCTAATTGGTAAGCTTTTTCAGTTAATCTGATATCTGCATTATCTTGTCTTAAAAGAAGTCTGTATTCTGCACGTGAAGTAAACATTCTATAAGGTTCTTCAGTTCCTTTGGTGATAAGATCATCTATTAAGACTCCGATATAAGCTTCGTCTCTGTTTAGAATGAAATCTCCTTTTTCATGAACTTTATTATGAGCGTTAATACCAGCAATTAAACCTTGGCCTGCTGCTTCTTCATATCCTGTTGTCCCATTAATCTGTCCTGCAAAATATAAATTATCAATTAATTTTGTTTCCAGAGTATGTTTTAATTGGGTAGGAGGGAAGTAGTCATATTCAATTGCGTAACCAGGACGGAATACTTTTACGTTTTCAAATCCAGGAATCTGTTTCATTGCTTTTATCTGTACATCTTCCGGAAGAGAAGAGCTGAATCCGTTTACATAGATCTCTACAGTTTTCCATCCTTCAGGTTCTACGAAAAGCTGGTGTCTGTTTCTTTCAGCAAAACGGTTGATTTTATCTTCAATACTTGGGCAGTATCTCGGACCTAAGCTTTGAATTGTACCATTGAACATTGGGCTTCTGTCAAAACCTTCTCTCAAAATATCATGTACAGTTTCGTTTGTATATACAATATGACAGCTTAATTGTTTTGTTAATTTCGGAGTATCAAGATAGCTGAATTTTTGAGGATTTTCATCTCCTTTCTGTTCTTCCATCTTTGAATAATCCAAACTTCTTCCGTCTACTCTTGGTGGAGTTCCGGTTTTCATTCTTCCAGCTTCAAATCCTAAAGTGACCAATTGTTCTGTAATTCCAAATGCTCTTGGTTCACCCATTCTTCCTCCGCCTAATTGTTTATCTCCAACGTGAATTAATCCGTTAAGAAAAGTTCCGTTAGTAAGAACTACAGATTTTGCTTTGATCTCAATTCCTAAAGAAGTAACCACTCCTGTTACTTTATTATTTTCAACGATCAGTTGTTTCACCATATCCTGAAAGAAATCAAGATTGGGAGTATTCTCTAATGCTAAGCGCCATTCTTCGGCAAAAAGCATTCTATCATTTTGGGTTCTCGGAGACCACATCGCAGGACCTTTTGAAAGATTCAGCATTTTGAATTGGATAGCAGATTTGTCTGCTACAATTCCGGAATATCCTCCCATTGCATCAATCTCTCTTACGATCTGTCCTTTTGCGATTCCGCCCATTGCCGGGTTGCAACTCATCTGTCCGATGGTCTGCATATTCATTGTAACGAGTAGTGTTTTTGAACCGAGATTAGCTGCTGCTGCTGCGGCTTCACAACCTGCGTGTCCTGCACCTACTACTATTACATCATATATTTCTGAAATCATTTTTATCTCGCTTGTTTTAAGCTTTAAACCTTATCTTTATAACCAATGTTTCACGTGAAACATTTTTGGAGAATGCACTCTAAGTAAAGTTATATTATTACTAGAATTGAGTACTTTAGGTATGGGACTTTAAGTGATTGTTCAATTTCAAAACTTTAAATCCCTGTATTTTGTCAAGTACAAATCTTCCATTCTCCGCATCTCTTTTTCTTCCTCTTCCGTCTTGTCTTTATAGCCTGCAAGGTGTAAAATACCATGGGCTAAAACCCTTCTTAATTCTTCTTCATAATCTCGGGAAAGGGTAGAGGCGTTATCAGAAATGCGCTGCAAAGATACGAAAATCTCAGCGCTTATTGTCTTGCCTTTTACATAATCAAAAGTGATGATATCCGTATAATAATCATGCTGTAAATAATCCTGGTTGATCTTAAGAAGATATTCATCATCACAGAAAATGTAATTAATTTCTCCTAGCTTTTTTCCTTCTGAAAGAATAAGATCTTCCAGCCATTTTTTGTAATCTGTACTTACCGACTCTGGTAAGTTTTCGTAAAAGAACTGTATCATTTTTTTTAAAACCAGTGTCCTAAAATAACACTGAATATACCTTTTTGGTTATTTTTAAGTGAGTGGCTGAAGTTTACTTTTATCTGCCCGAAAGGAGATTTGTAACCGGCCGTGATTCCCAGTGAACTATAATTTACTTTAACTGCATCTTCAAACTTGATATCGTTTGATAAGTTAGCAAAGCTGAAGTTTCCACTGATAAAATAGTTTTTGTTAAATTTAAATTGAACATCGTTAGATGCCAATATCACATTATTGGTATAAAGCTGGGCGAAATAAAATCCTCCAAAGCTTTTAAAATTCATTAGATTTTGCTCAAAAATTCCCCCCAATCTGTATTGATAGTAGGCAGGAAGATTTTCACCAATAGTAACCCCTCCAAACACATTAAGGCGGTAAGTGAATTGTTTTCCCAGAGGAATATTGATTTTAAGATCTGCTTTGATCTGAATTATCCTTTTATCAACCTCAGATTTTAAAAGATCTACTACCTTTCCTTCTGCAGCAAAATAAATTCCTTTGGTAGGAAACTCTTTATCATCCTGTGTATCGGTTTTTATGAAGATATAAGGGTTCAAAAAACGGCTGTAACGTTTGTTATCTCCATTGCTGTTTTCCGCTTTGAAGTAATCGTGGCTGATACCACCTCCAATAGCGAATTTATCCTTCCATATAGACTGTATATAGGCCTCATTTCTGATCCATTCCCAGCGGTCAACTACATAATTATCTACATTTTTTATATCAAAGCTCATTCCGGACGAGTAAATACCAAATCCCGGAATATATCCGTTGTCAATAAAATAGTTCAGGTAATATCTCAATCTGTCTCCTACGACAACATCAAGGGATAGATTAGAATTTTTAAATAAAAGCCTCTTTGCAGAATAATTCAAAAGAAGCCCTGTTTTGAAAACTTCATCATAATGAAGACCAAATTTTAGAAAATGGCGGGTGTCATCTTCAGTGACATAAAGTTTTAAATAGTTGGCATCATTTTCCTGAACAATATCATAATTGATAAAGCGATAATTATTTGTGGCCACCAATTTATCTACCATTTTATTGATGCTTCCATAAGTCTGTAAAGAGGGTAGACGGAGTCCCATTTTTCCCAGCGTGTAGTTTTTACCGTATATTTTACTTCCTTCGATGGAAATGCTGTCTATCTTGTATACATTGGAGTATATAGGGTTTACACGCTGTCTGAGGCGGTCAAAAGGACGTTTGGGTAGTTGATCCAGTACCTGGGAATATTTGAGGCCTTCTACGTATCCGCTGTCCAGAATTTTTTTCTTATCATCGTAGCTTGTAGCAGACATGCCCTTCAGATTGGGTTTGATATTAATGTCTGTATATTTATACTGTTTTCTTGTATCTTTCTTTATGCCGAAATCAATTACCTGGTTCAGGATGGATATAATATTGTTTAAATCCTCTCTTTTTGAAAGATCCTGATTAAGATCTACACCAATGACAATATCAATTCCTCTGTCTTTTAAGGGCTTTGAAGGGTAGTTCACCGTCATAGCTCCGTCAATATAAATACTGTCACCAATTTTAACGGGATCCATTAAAGAAGGGAATGCAGAACTTGCCATAATTGATTGTACCAGATCGCCTTTTTCAAATATCTGCATATTGCCGCTTTCAAGATTGGTTGCAACACACAGGAATGGAATTGGCATTTTGGAAAAGTCCTCGATATTGGAAACGTTTTTAAAAAGTTCTTTCAGAAGATAAACATTTCTCTGGCCGGTACTGATAGAAGATGGAAGTGTTATTTTTCCGTTTTTTAGCGGAATGGATAAAAGGTATTTGTCTACAGATTTGTTGAAAAAACTGGATTCCTGCCTCGATTTCGGATCCATAATTAAAGAATAGAAATCTGTATCCATGACAATTTTTTCTATTTCTTTTCCGGAATAGCCTGCTGCATATAAACCACCTACAATGGCTCCCATACTTGTTCCGGAAACATAGTCCACCTTTACTCCCAATGAATCTAATACTTTAAGAACTCCTACATGTGAAAACCCCTTGGCTCCGCCACCAGCAAGTGAGAGTCCGATCTTTGGGTTCTTAGGAATCACCAAATCTTTTTTTACCTGAGAATGGATCAATAACAGTTGGAATATGGAAAGCAGAATCAGGAGTTTTCTCATAGTTAATCTTTTATATAAATCCGTTTCACCCGAGGCGAAATGGAGGTTAATACTTCATAGGTTATCGTTTTGCAGTAGGCTGCGAATTCTTTTAAACTTGGTTTGGCGTTGAAAACAGTTACCGTATCGCCTTCTTTTACATTCGGGATATCGTCTATATTAATCATCATCATATCCATACAGATATTTCCAATGATAGGTGCCAGTGTTTTATTGACGCCTACATTTCCTACCTGATTTCCGATCAGTCTCGGAATACCATCGGCATATCCTACAGGTATTGTTGCAATTCTGGTAAGATGGTCAGCTTTATATTTTCTGCTGTAGCCTACAGATTCACCGTTTTCAACCATTGATATCTGTGAAATTACGGTTTTAAAACTTACAACAGACTGTAGTTGCTTCTGAATTTCATTATCAGGAGATTCTCCAAGCATTCCGATACCTATTCTTACCATATCAAACTGATAATTGGTATAGCTTGTTATTCCAGATGAATTCAGAATATGACGGAGAGGAGTGTATTCTAATTTTTGTATCAGGTAACTGGAATTCTTTTCAAAAACTTCCAGCTGTTTCAATGTAAATTCTTTTTCCTCAGGCATATCCGAAGAGGATAAATGGCTGAAAAGACTTTGCACCTTCACATTTTTCTGGCTTAAAGTTTCACTTAACTGATCCAGTTCAAAATCTTTAAAACCAAGACGGTGCATTCCGGTTTCCAGTTTGATATGGATCGGATATTTCTTATCATAACCTGATTTCTGAACGGCCTCATAGAATAATTCCAATACTCTGAAACTATAGATTTCAGGTTCCAGATTATACTCTATGATTGTCTGATAACTGTGCTGTTCAGGATTCATGACAATGATAGGAGTTGTGATTCCTTTTTTACGAAGTTCCACCCCTTCATCAACATAGGCTACACCCAGATAATCTATATGATGGTGCTGAAGAAATTCTGATACTTCATAACTTCCCAATCCGTAAGCATTGGCTTTTACCATGGCCATCATTTTGGTCCCTGGCTTCAGCAATGATTTATGATAGTTGATATTATGGAGAATGGCATTAAGGTTTACTTCCAATACCGTATCATGTTTTCTGAGTTCAAGAATATCTTTAAGTCTTTCTATTTCAAATTTTCTTGCTCCTTTTAACAGGATAATCTGATTTTCTATTTCAGTAAGGTGCTTACTTTCAATTAACTCTTTAGTATCAATAAAAGTATATGTTTTAGCTTTAAATAATTCACTGAAGTTTGATATTTCATCACCGATTAAGAATACAGAATCAAAATGCTGTTCATTGACCAACTCAGAAACTTCTTCATATAATTCTTTTACATTGGTACTCACCCCTACGATGTCTGTTAAGACCAGCGATTTTTTAGATTTGTTATATTCATTCAAAAACTGCAGGGCAGTCTTCAAAGAATCAAGGTCAAGATTAAAAGAATCATTGATGACGATATTACCCTTAATTCCTTCAATCGCTTCAAGCCTCATTTCAACGGCTTTTAAAAGGTTGATTTTTTCAACGATCTTTTTATTTTTGATATTCAGTTCCTTAAGGACTGTGATAAGCGCTGTAGCATTGGTTAATGTAGCTTCGTCTCTCTGATGTGCCGGAAAAGTGATTTCTTCACCAAAATAATCAACAATAATGTTGTCATCTTTGGAAACATTACTTTTGATGAAAACCTGATTCTTTTTTTTGAAACCGTAAGAAATTAATTTTTTATCAGGATAGGATTGTTTAATTTTTTGTTCTACCAAAGAATTGTCACCATTATAAATGATGACTTCAGAATTTTTAAAAAGTTTGATCTTTTCATCAATAAGCTCATCCTCGGAAGAAAAATTGGCAGCATGGGCTGTTCCGATGTGGGTAAGCAAACCGATCTGAGGGTGGAACATATTTTCAAGCTTCTCCATCTCATGTGGTTTTGAGATTCCCACTTCAAAGATTCCCAGCTGATAAGAGCTGTTGATCTGAAGAAGAGATAGCGGAAGGCCAATCTGAGAATTAAAACTTTTTGGGCTTTTTACAGTAGGAAATTCATTCCAGAGACATTGATATAACCATTCTTTTAAAATTGTTTTACCATTACTTCCCGTGATTCCAACAGATTGGAGGTGAGAATTTTCGAAATGGTATTTTGCCAGTTTTTGAAGAAACTCTACAGAATTTTCAACAATGATCCAGGTTATATTTTCAAATTCCGGAAAATGATGTTCGGAAATAATGACATTAATGCCCCTGTCTATGGCAGACTCTATGAATTTTTCACCCGAATTTTTATGGGTATTGATCGCAATAAAGGCAGTATTTTTAGTAGAATAAATAATCCTGCTGTCATACGCTATATTTTTGATCATTAAATTTCCATCTCCAATGATTTGTGCATTGGTGATCTCTGCAATGTGTTGTACTGTATAGTTCATTGGTGCCCTTTCTGCTTTGTTTTTGAACGAAACAGCAGAAGTAAAACAGCAAGAAAATAAGAAACCGATTATTTATACTGATTTCTTTTTCAAGATTTTATCTTATTGCTTTTCCGTCTTTATTTTTTACTGAGTGAATATATTTTTATGGGTGTATTCAATCCCTTATTTTCTTTTTAAAAGTACTTCGTCAATAAATACACGGCGGCTTACGGCCTCATAGCTTTCGGTTTCTCCCAATTCTACCAGATTATCTCCCTGGGAAGTTCTCATAGAATAGTTGGCGAGATTACCTGTTCTCTTACAAATAGCATGCACTTTTGTGACATACTCGGCAGTGGCCATCAAATTGGGCATTGGCCCGAACGGACGGCCTAAAAAGTCCATATCCAATCCGGCAATTACCACTCTGATCCCGCTATTGGCAAGCTGGTTGGCAACATCAACAATACTTTCATCAAAAAACTGAGCTTCATCAATGGCTACTACATCGCAATTGGATGCCAACAGAAGAATTTCATTAGGATTTTCCACTGCTGTACTGCGGATTTTATTCTGATTATGAGACACTACATCCTCTTCAGAATACCGTACATCCATTTTTGGTTTAAAAATTTCCACATTCTGTCCTGCCATTTCTGCTCTTCGCAATCTGCGGATCAGTTCCTCGGTTTTACCGGAAAACATAGAGCCACAAATCACTTCCATCCAACCACTTTGTTTGGAATGATTAATTGTATTTTCTAAAAACATTTGTTAAATTAGCCGTATATTTTTAACATCAAAAGTAAGCAATTTTAATAAGAATCTTATTATGCAGAATATCCAAGATTTAAAGGAAAAGATTTTTTTTGAATCCATGAATATCATTGATAATCTGGACAAAATAAGCAACGTGGACGAATTACTTTCCAAGCAAGATCTTGTAGATGAGCTTGCTAACAGGATTTCTTTTTTGAAACTGCTGGAAAAGAATATTGAATATTTTGTTACAGATCATCCGGGACAGCATCCGGACAGTCAGCACATCTCTTTTGTATCTGGAGAAACAGAACATTATGATAAAGGAAATGAGGTGACAGAGGAGGAAGCTATCTTTAATAATGAGCTGAACGAAATTGATGAGAATGAAATTTTCTCAACCGGATCTGAAGAAGAAGCCGTTTTCAATAATCAGCTGAATGAAATTGTTGAAAATGAATTCCATGAAAATATGGTAAGCTTTGCAGAAGAAGGTTACGAAGAAAAAACACCGGGAAATATTCAGGAACAGACTTCTGATCATGAAACGTTGGAAGAAGAAGCCGTTTTCAATAATCAACTGAACGAAATTGATGAAAATGAAATTTCAGAAGAGCAGAGAGCTGTTCTGAGCTTTGTGGATGAAGAAAAAATTCTTGCCGATTCTACACCGGATTCTGATGAAGATCTCAATGAAGACCTGTTTCATAATGAAGTGACGGAGGAAGAAGCTATTTTCAATAACCAACTGAATGAAATAGATGATCAGGAAGAGGAAAACATTGAACAGGAATCAAAAAAAGAAACTGATTTTGCCGAGGTAAATGATACTAAAGTTTCTGTGACGGAAATTATTCCAAGTATTTTTGATACAGAAACCCTGGAAGATGAAATACTGATTGAAGAAAATGAAGAGCAGTTTGTTGCTTCAAATGTTTCTATTGAACAGGGAGAACTGGCCACAGAAACGTCCAATGTAGAAAATATTCTGAGTGAGATAAAAAATGATCATTCAGTAGAAGAGCCCAAGGAGGAAAGCATCCTCGCTGAAGTCTATGACAGAAGAAAAATCGTTGAAATCGATAAACCTGCTGCCGAAGAAATAGAAAAACATCCTTCTGATGAAAGCTTTGAAAATTTAGAAGCATACCATCAGGAGAAAAAAATAAAATTATCCAATATCAAAGGATTGAAGGCTGTTCAGTCACTTTTTGATGACGATCCTCTGGAAAGAGAATTTCCTAACGAAAAGGAATCTGTGCTTGAGAAAGAAGATACCGGAAGTATTCTGAAGTCTAATATTCCTACCAATTTTATGGAAGCAGACAAACAGAAGCCGGAATTTAAACTGGATCTGAATGACAGGATTGCTTTTTCAAAAATGCTCTTTGAGGGAAGTCAGACAGATCTGAATGATACGGTATTTCAACTGAACCAGTTCAAAACACTGGAAGAAGCCAAAGAATATCTTAGTGATCTGTATTACGAAAGAAAATGGAATAAAGTGGATGAATATGCTCAGAGACTTTGGATATTGGTGGAAAACAAATTCTTATAATTTTGAGCGGAATCTTATATTTTGTTCCCACACCTGTTGGGAATCTGGAAGATATGACTTTCAGGGCGGTAAATGTCCTTAAAGAAGTTGATTATATTTTATGTGAAGACACCAGAACTTCCGGAATACTTTTAAAACATTTTGAGATCTCAAAGCCTTTAAAATCTTATCATTTACACAATGAGCACCAGGCTACCGAGAAAGTAATTACAGACCTTAAAAACGGTCAGAATATCGCTATTATTACCGATGCAGGGACACCAGGTATTTCGGATCCAGGATATTTGCTGGCAAAAGCAGGAGCAGACAATAATATTGATATGATCTGCCTTCCCGGAGCAACTGCTCTCATTCCTGCACTTGTAGTTTCAGGTCTTCCCAATAATGAATTTTTATTCGCAGGTTTTTTACCACAGAAAAAAGGGAGACAGACAAAGCTTAAGCAGCTTGCTGAAGAAAAAAAGACCATCGTTCTTTACGAAAGTCCCCATAAAATAAACACGACTCTGGAGCAGATCAAAGAATTCTTTGGAGAAGAAACCAAAGTAAGCCTAAGCCGTGAGATCTCTAAAAAATTTGAAGAAACTAAACGAGGAACAATCAATGAATTAATTGAATTTTCCAAGAGTAAAACATTAAAAGGAGAGATCGTTCTTATTGTCAACAATTCTATTTAATTTTTCTTGAAAAAATTAGTCTTTGTATTGTGTTCTGTAGTTTGTACAGCACAGACCAACCAGTATATGAAAGTGATCCTGTCAAAAAAGACAGGAAAGGAGGTGAATTCCTATTCGGAGGGATACGGAACAATTTATGATTCCGGTTCTAAAAAGCAGGGAATAGTAGACTCTTTAGGAACCGTTACCTTTGAATCTCCTTACAGAGGAGGAATTTTACATATTTTTAAAAACAGATTTATTCTTTATTCTGAAGTCGGAAATAGGAGAAGATCAGCCATTATTGACGAAAAAGGAAAGGAATTCATTGCCTTGGATGATCAGGAATTCAATACACCCTGGTGGAGCAAAGACCGTATTATTACTTCAAAACAGGATAAAGAAGCCGTCTATGACTATAATGGGAAAGAAATTATCCCTTATGCTGAAAAGATCCGTTTTTCGGGAAAGGACAGATTCTTTGTTTTAAAAGATAAAAAATGGTTTCTGTACGACCTTAACGGAAAACAGCTCAGCAGTCGGGAATTTAAGGAAGATTACAACTTCGAGGATGGTAAAGCACTGATCGTTAATGAAGAAAATGAAAGTGAAATCATTGGAACTCATGGGCAGACCCTGCATAAATTTTCTAAAAGGGTGGTAGATATCAACGCATATCCTTATCTGATTACTAAAAATAAGAGTACAGGAAAATACGGCTTGATAGATGCAGAAGAAAATATAATTGCAGAAGAAATCTTTAATGATATCACGCCGGAATATTTTGGAAAAAAGGAGTATATCTACCTTATAAAAAACGGAAAAGCAACCGTCTTCAGTAAAAAAGACAAGAAACTCTATTCCCAGACTTTTAAATACGTAAACCCTTTATTGAATAATTTCTTCAGTGTTTATAATGAAAAAGTAAAAAAATCCGGAATAGTTGATCTGGAAGGGAATATCATTATTCCTCAGGAATATGATTTTATCAAGGCTTTTACCATTTCAGGAAAAGATTTTATCTACCTTAAAAAAGGAAATGACGAAAAATTACTGGATAAGGATCTTAAAAATATTGTTGGAGAAGGAGTGCAGATTTTAGGTTTTTATCCGGACAATCTTATTATTGGAAAACAGGATCATTACTATAGATTTTCTGTGAAGGATGGTTCAGCGGTAGAATTGAAGAACATCAGTCAGATCAAAAATGAAGACGTTGAATATTTTAATCCGCTTAATCAGTATTCAAAACCCTTGGTATGTAAAAATACAGGCAATTTATATGGCATTCTGGATGGAAAAGGAACAGAAATTGTTCCCTTTATTTACGAAGATATCATCACATTCGGAAATGCTGAAAACGAAATTGTAGTAAAAAAAGAAGGAAAATTCGGAGTTTCAAACTTTCAGAATGAACCTTTGAAAGAAATTATTTATGATAAATATTTCTGGCAGAAAGAAGTACTGAAGCTGGATGGGATCAAAAAAACAGACTTTATTTATTTCACAAGATTTAAAAATAATTCTGTTCAGCTTTAATAAAATCCAAATAATCATCAAAAAAATCCAGTATTTTAACAATTTAAATGGGTTGAATAACAATTTATAATATCTTTGCAAACCGTTTAATTCCGGATAGGAATTGTAGAAAATATAAGAGTCAGCTGTCACAAGCTGAATGAGTTAAAAGAAAATAATTATCAATAGATATGAAAATATTAGAAGGAAAAGTAGCACTAATTACCGGAGCTACAAGAGGAATCGGTAAAGGTATCGCTGAAATGTTTGCTCAGCAAGGGGCAAAAGTAGCATTTACCTACGCGGGCTCTGTAGACAAAGCAAAAGAATTAGAAGCAGCTTTAAGTTCTGTAACCCAAATTAAGGGATATCAGTCTGACGCATCAGATTATGACGCGGCTCAGAAATTGGTGGAAGATGTAATGGCAGAGTTCGGGCAGATTGATATTTTGATAAACAATGCAGGGATTACAAAAGATAACCTATTATTGAGAATGTCCAAAGAAGACTGGGATAAAGTAATCAAAGTAAACTTAGATTCAGTTTTTAACCTTACCAAAGCGGTAATCAAGCCAATGATGAAGGCCAGATCTGGATCTATCATCAATATGACTTCTGTAGTAGGTGTGAAAGGAAATGCCGGACAAGCTAACTATGCAGCGTCTAAAGCTGGGGTTATCGGGTTTACTAAATCTGTGGCACTGGAATTAGGATCAAGAAATATCAGATGTAATGCTATTGCTCCAGGATTCATTGAAACGGAAATGACTGCTGTTCTGGATGAGAAAACAGTTCAGGGATGGAGAGAAGAAATTCCAATGAAAAGAGGAGGGCAGCCTGCAGATATCGCGAATGCATGTGTATTCCTGGGCAGCGAAATGTCAGCTTACATTACCGGACAGACGTTAAACGTTGACGGTGGAATGTTAACTTAAAAAATGAAAAAGGTACAGAATATAATATTATTCTTGTCGATATTACTAATCATCGGTCTGGCATACATCAGTTTTTTTAATGTATATCAGACCGATGATTATTTCTGGTCCTACACGACCAGAAAATCAGGATTACTGCAAAGTTTTACAGATACCTATACAAATTGGGGCGGAAGATATTTCGGATACTCAATTAATATGTTTAATCCTGTTTTTTATGACAGTAACAATATCCTCCCGAAAATATATCCTGTCTTCTTAATGCTCTCTTTTATCGGAGTTTCTGCATTAAACTTTAAAGAATATTTCAACTATTCTCTGAAAGAATCCCTCAAAAAAGGGTTTCTTCTGTTTTTCTTTTATACCGTACTTCTTGTAAGCTTACCAGAGCATTACTTCTGGATTACAGGGTCCAATGTCTATTTCGTTCCTGTTATTTTATCAGGGATTTTACTTTATTTTTTCAAAAAGTATGAGGATACAAAACGGAAAATATGGTTTTACCTTTCGGTTTTGCTCATCATAATTCTGATGGGATCTAATGAAATTCTGGCATTGATTCTTGAAGGTCTTCTGTTAGTCAATTATTATCAGAAGCGTGATAAAGAAAACTTGTTTCTGGTACTGTTAGGAACAATATTTTTACTTGTATGCTTTCTTGCACCAGGAAACTTCAACAGAATGGGAGAGGTGGAAAGAGGAATGGTAAAATGGTTGAAAAGAATTGCTCTTTTTGGTGCTGATACGGCTTATGTAGGATTAAAAGTTATTGCAGTACTTCCGTTATTTATAAAAGTTTTTGAAGAAGAACTTAAAAAGATTACCGTTCAGATCACATTTAAAAAAACTGTTTTATTTTGGTCTGTCGTACTGATTCCTTTGTTATTTACCAGCTATATTCTCACCTCTATTGCAAGACAGTTTGAAAGTATACTCTTTTATTTCCTGCTTACTTTTTCACTGTTATTGTATTTTAAATTTGAAAAAATTAAAAAGTTCTGGTGGGCTTCTCTCTTCATTATTTTTCTTCCTGAACTTAAAATTTTCCCGGAAAAATATTATTATTTTAATATTGATTTTAATGGTGAAAATATAGTCATGGAACTTCTGGATACAGATCTTAAGGAATATGAAAGAGAGATGAATGAAAGAATAGATATCATCAAAAATTCTTCTCAGGACTCTGTTGTTGTAGATAAGATAAAAGTGGTTCCGAGAATTTTATATATAGATGAAATGGCTTCAGAAAAAGAACAGGAAACCTATGTAAATGACCAGCTTCAAAAATATTTTAACAAGAAATATATAAGAACAAAAGAATAAATAAAAAGGCTTTAGATCATAATTCTAAAGCCTTTTGTTATGTTTTTATTTCTAGTCTTTAAAAACCTGATTTTCCTGTTCCTGAACCCTGATAAAAGTGGTTCTCTTGGAAAGTTCTTTAAGTTTTGAAGCTCCTACATAAGTACAGGTAGACCTTACACCTCCCAGAATATCTTTTACGGTGTCTGCCACAGGACCCTTGTAGGCTGCTTTCACAGTTTTTCCTTCAGAAGCACGATATTCTGCTACCCCTCCGGAATGCTTATCCATTGCTGTTTTGGAACTCATTCCATAGAAAAGGCGGTATTTTTTACCATTTTCCTCAATCATTTCTCCGCCACTTTCATCATGACCTGCAAACATTCCGCCCAGCATTACGAAATCTGCACCACCTCCAAAAGCCTTTGCAACATCGCCGGGAACTTTACATCCGCCGTCAGCAATAATATGACCTCCCAGACCATGAGCGGCATCAGCACATTCAATAATAGCAGAAAGCTGAGGATAGCCAACTCCTGTCTTTACTCTGGTAGTACAAACAGACCCGGGGCCAATACCTACCTTTATGATATCAGCACCCACGAGAAGAAGCTCTTCCACCATTTCTCCTGTAACGACATTTCCGGCGATAATGATTTTATCTGGAAAATTAGCCCTTGCTTTCTTCACAAATCCCACGAAATGCTCAGAATAACCATTGGCTACATCAATGCAGAGAAACTCGATTTTTGGATGCTTTTCAAGGATCAGTTTTATTTTTTCTTCATCGGACTTTCCCGTTCCTGTGCTTAAAGCAATATATTGATGAATACTTTCAGGCTGGCTCTGCAGAAACTGATCCCACTGTTCAGGAGTGTAATGTTTGTGAATAGCTGTAATGATTTTTTCTTTTGCCAGCTCTACCGCCATTTCAAAAGTCCCTACGGTATCCATATTGGCGGCAATTACAGGAACACCTGTCCATTTTTTCTTAGTATGTTTAAAAGTAAATTCTCTCTGTAAATCAACTTCTGATCTTGATTTTAAAGTAGAACGTTTGGGACGGAACATTACATCCTTGAACCCCAGTTTTATGTCATATTCTATACGCATTTTGTAATTATTTGTCAGAATAAAGGTAGTGAATAATATGAAATAGTGTATTTTTGAAATAATGGATTTTCCTGTAACTTTTCATATTTTCGGTAAAACAATCCTTGCACATCCTCTTTTTGAGGCTGGCGGAATGTTTTTGGGGATGAGATATTATTTTTATCTGAAACGCAAGTCCAAAGAAAAGCTTTCTTTCAATACCTCTGCTGCCGTTTTGATAGGAGCTACTGCCGGCGCTTTGATAGGGTCCAAGCTGATTGGCAATCTGGAAAGTCCTTATACGCTATTTGAGAATTTTAGTATTAAAAAATTTTGGTCAAATAATACCATTGTCGGAGGTCTGGCCTTTGGCTTACTCGGTGTGGAGCTTGCCAAGAAGATTGTACATCATAAAGAAAGTACTGGAGATCTTATTGTCTTTCCTTTGATGTTTGCCATTATTATAGGCAGGATAGGGTGTTTCCTTACAGGAATTGATGAAGAAACGTATGGCATTCCTACTGATTCTGTTTTTGGAATGCATCTTGGCGACCAATATCTCAGACATCCCGTTGCTTTGTATGAAATAGCCTTTTTAATTTTTCTTTGGATAGGATTAAAATATATTCAAAATCTTAAAAAGTATCCTTCCGGTTTTATTTTTCAATTGTTTATGCTCAGCTATTTTACTTTCAGATTCTTTTTAGATTTTATAAAACCAAGAGTTGAGATCGTAGGAAACCTTGGGATGATTCAAATTGTCTGTATCTGTGTTATTATTTACTATATTTATACTGTAAACACCAAAACTTTATATTTAAAATGAAAACCTTAACTATTTTGGAAGTAGGAAATCTGGCGGGTGTAGTCATAATGATTATTGGAGTGATTATTTTGGTAGCCGTGGTTTTTTCCCTTATCGTTACTGTTATCACAAAAATGATATATGAAAGGAAGGGAGACAGAAAATTCACTAAAAAACAATTTATCCAAACAATGCTTATCTGCCTTCTGGTCTGTGGATTGATCAGTGGTTATATTTGCGGAGGAGGAATTTAAACTTTTTGCTATGCCAGTAAGAAATTACACCTATTACGATTATACAATCAGTCTTTGTCCGGAATGTCTTAAAAGAGTCGGTGCTAAGATTATTATTGAGGATGAAGCTGTTTTTATGACCAAAAGATGTCCCGATCATGGTTTTTTTAAAACAAAAATAGCTTCTGATGTACCTTATTATAAAAACATAAGAAACTATAATAAAGCCTCAGAAATGCCTCTTCATTTCGGAACTGATGTAGAATATGGATGTCCCTATGATTGCGGGCTTTGTGTAGACCATGAGCAGCATAGTTGTCTTTCTATCGTAGAAGTTACAGATCGTTGTAATTTGACTTGTCCTACCTGTTATGCGATGTCTTCTCCGCATTATGGAAGTCATAGAAGTCTGGAAGAAATTGAAGCCATGTTTGATGTTATTGTAAAGAATGAAGGTGAGCCGGATGTAGTTCAGATCAGTGGGGGAGAACCTACGATTCATCCGGAGTTTTTCAAAATTATGGATATTGCAAAGTCGAAACCGATTAAACATCTCATGCTGAATACCAATGGAGTCAGAATAGCCAATGATCCGGGATTTGCTGAACAGTTGGCGACCTATGCTCCTGAGTTTGAAATATACCTTCAGTTTGATTCATTTAAACCGGAGGTACTGGAAGACTTTAGGGGAAAGGATCTTACTGCTGTAAGAATGAAAGCGTTGGAAAAACTCAATGAGCTTAATCTTTCCACTACATTAGTTATTGTCCTTCAAAAAGGCAAAAATATTGATGAAATTGGAAAAATTATAGAATTTGCCCTGAAACAGAAATGTGTGAGGGGAATCACGTTCCAGCCTGTTGAAATTGCGGGAAGAAACCGGGAAGATTCTGCTCATGAAAAGATTACTTTAACTGAGGTGAGACAGGAAATAATCAATCAGTTTCCTTTACTAAACTCTGATGATATTATCCCGGTTCCATGTAACCCGGATTCCCTGGCTATGGGATATGTTTTAAAACTTCAGGACGAAACGATTCCTTTGACCAGGTATATAAATCCTGCAGATCTTCTGAATAATGAATCAAGAAATACCATCGTTTACGAACAGGATAAAGGACTGCATATGCAGCTGCTGGATATATTCAGTACCGGGATTTCTGTAGATAAGGTACAGCCCAAAGTAAATCAGTTACTATGCTGTCTTCCGGAAGTTTGTGCCCCGGATCTTGATTATGATAACCTGTTTAGAATTATTATTATGAACTTTATGGATGCTCATGATTTTGATGTACGGGCAGTAAAAAAGTCCTGTGTGCATATTGTGAATAAAGACTTGAAGTTAATTCCTTTTGAAACCATGAACCTTTTCTATAGGGATGAAAAAAAGGCTTACCTCGAAGAACTTAGAAAAGAAGATAAAGTATTATTTTAATACATAAAAAAGCGTGAAATCAAATTTCACGCTTTTTTTACTTTTAATTTCTGATATTTATTTTTCTTCTTTCACATTTTCAAAGGTCATCACCTCTTCTAATGTTTTCATGTATTCGTATGCCGTAAGGTCAAACTTTACCGGAACAATGGAAATATATCCGTTAGCCAAAGCTGTTTCATCAGCATCTTCAGAATCATCCATATTGTTAAAATAACCAGTTAGCCAGTAATATTTTTTACCATGTGGGTTTATTCTTTCATCAAAGCTTTCTTCCCATTTTGCGTGAGCCTGTTTACATACTTTTACTCCTTTTATTTCTTCAGCCGGAAGTTTAGGAATATTCACATTCAGTACAATACCTTTTGGCATTGGGTTTTCCAGGGTTCTTCTTACGATATTCTGAATAAATTCTTTAGCCTGCGTAAAATCAGCTTCCCAACTGAAATCCAGTAATGAGAATCCAATTGCAGGAATTCCTTCTACCCCCGCTTCTACAGCAGCTGACATCGTTCCCGAATAGATCACATTAATAGAAGAGTTGGCTCCGTGGTTGATTCCAGAAACTACAATATCAGGTCTTCTTTTCAGAATTTTATCAAGAGCCATTTTTACACAGTCTACAGGGGTTCCGCTGCATGAAAAATCAATCTGCGGACCTTCCAGGGTAACTTCTTCGTAGCTTAGGGTAGAATTAATGGTAATAGCGTGGCCTTTTCCACTTTGAGGAGAGTTGGGTGCTACAACAACTACTTCTCCGATTTCATTCATAAAACTGATAAGATTTCTGATACCAGGAGCTGTAATTCCATCATCATTAGTAACCAGAATAAGCGGTCTTTCCATAAATTATCTTTAATATTTTTTATTCAAATAGGGTGAATTTGTTCATGTTAGAATTGAACAAATAGATTTTCAACACATCAAATGTAGGTAAAAATAAGACGTAATAAAACAGCTGTTTTATTATTAATTTTTCCGGATTCAGAATAGAGGCTGCCTTGTTTTTATTATAAAATGGGGCTGTGGGAATGGAAAAAGGAGAATTAAAGTTTAGAAAATAAATTAGGAATTAAGAAAAATTAATGCATTGATTTAATTTCAGGTTCCCCAAATAGCAATTTCTGTTTCATTAATAACCTCAGTACTTTACAGATGCTTTTTCAAACAGAATCTGATACCGTTTAGCTTAAAAGCACCTGCTAAGCCTGATGGTTGTTTAATTTAAGTGGTTGTACAAAATAATAAACTAATCAAGAGGTTTTCTGCCTGTAATGATGTTATAAAGAATAACAATAATGGCAATGACCAGTAGAACGTGAATCAAATAACCCGTGCTGATGCCCGGAACTATTCCTAACATTCCTAAAAGCCAAACAACGATGCAGATGACTGCAATTAACCATAATAAACTTCTCATGACGTTACATTTTAAAGTTATCTGGTTAAATATCAGCATATTTTGTGCCTTTATGCTTTGAAATTCATTTTTGTGGTATCTGTTTTTAGTTTTCAGTGAGAAATAAAATTGGGAATCTTCCTTGAAAACAGAATGATAATTATTGCATTTTGGAACTAAACTGCCTGATAATAGGAAATGGCTAACACTGTTATTATTATTTGCGAATCTATTTAATAAAAATGTTCAAAACTTTCTGATAATTGCAAATAAGGTATTAAATTTGATCATTTGTAACAGTACCAAACTTACTGCTACTAATTATTATACTTATTTTAAAAAAATTAATAAATAAAGACAGTTTATGTGGAAAAATTTCAAACTGAATAAATTTTTACTTCTTATTCCATTAACCAGTCTGATGTTTTGTTTCAACTCGCCAAAGAATGACGATGAAAAGATGCAGACGATAATGGTGAGCGTAAAAAACACACTTTCTTATCTGCATTATAGCCCCAAATCTATCAATGATGCCTATTCGAAGGACGTTTATAAGCATTATTTCGAATTGGTAGATCCAGCGAAAAGATATTTTCTGCAATCTGACATGGATGAATTCAACAAGCATGAAACAAAGCTTGATGACTATATCAGCCAGGGTGATCTTACATTCTATAAGCTTACGATTGACAGACTATACCAGAGAGTGGATGAGATTGATAAAATAACACAGGATATTTTCAGTAAGCCAATCAATCTTCAGGAAGATGAAACGCTTACCCTTGAGCCGAAACTCAAAAAGGTACCAGCCAATAAGCAGGAACAGTATAATGAGTGGAAAAAATTCATCAAGTACAACATCCTACAGGAAGTAGAGTCGATGAACAGTAAAGAAGAGGCTCAGAAAGAAAAGAAAGATTCTGTTCAGAAGTATAAGCTGAAAGATACGATCAAGTTTAAGCCTCTTACTCAGGACGAAAAAATCAAAAAAGCGACTGATGAAGTAAAAGATCTTGTAAAAGATACCTTTACCCGATTCAAAAAGAGAAAGAAAATGGATTGGTTTACCGTGTATATGAACGCTTACACAGAAGTATTCGATCCGCATACCAATTATTATTCACCAAAAGATAAAGAAGATTTTGATACTCAGTTTACAGGAAAAGTGATCGGTATTGGTGCTTTGATCCAGGAGAAAAAAGGAAATCTTTATCTGGGAGCTCTTACCATTGGTGCACCGGCGTGGAAATCTAAACAGCTTTCAGAAGGTGATAAAATCCTGAAAGTAAGATCTAAACCGAAAGAAGATGCTGTAAATGTGGTAGGAATGCTTTCTGATGAAGCAGTACGATTGATCAGAGGTGAGAAAGGAACTCCGGTAACACTGACGGTTCAGAAAAAGGACGGAACGATCAAGGATGTAACAATGATCCGTGAAGAAGTAGCTATTGAAGATACTTTCGCAAGAAGTATTGTAGTAAACACTCCAAATGGAAAGAAATATGGTTTCATCAACCTTCCAAGCTTTAATGCTGATTTTGAAAATGCAAAAGGAAGAAATGCTTCGGATGATATTAAGAATGAGATCATTAAGCTGAAAGAACAAAATATTCAGGGAATTATTCTTGACCTTAGAAATAATGGAGGGGGTTCTTTAACTGAAGTAGGTGATATTATGGGGCTTTTCATGGAAGCAGGTCCTTACGTTCAGGTGAAAGACGGAAACGGGAAAATTCAGACTCTTAAAAATAAAAATGAAACTCCTATCTGGACAGGTCCATTGGTGATTATGCAAAACGAGCTTTCTGCTTCAGCTTCAGAAATCCTTGCAGGCGTAATGCAGGATAATGGAAGAGCAATGATTATCGGATCTCCTCAGTCTTTCGGAAAAGGAACCGTGCAGACTTTTGTTGATCTGAACAGATTCCTGAACACGGAGGATGATTTCGGATCTTTAAAACTGACTATCCAGAAGTTCTACAGAATTACCGGAGAATCTACACAGAGAAAAGGAATTGTTTCTGATATCCAGATGAAAGACTTCTTTACCTATGCTGAAGTAGGAGAGCGATATGATGACTATGCTTTGGCATGGGATAAAATTCCACCTACAAAATTCCAGAAACTGAACTATTTCAACATTCAGGCGCTGGAAAAAGCAAGTGCAGACAGAATGGCTAAAAACAGCAATTATCAGTTGTTATTAGAGTCTGCTCAGTGGAGAGAAAAACTGGACAAGGAAGAAAATATTACTTTGAATATCACTAAGTTCAATGAACTGATGAAGAACAGAAAGTCTCAGATTGAAAAGTTCAAGGCTTTAACTAAATTTGAGAACGGACTTCAGTTCATCATGTATCCAAGTGAAGTTGAAAGAGAGAAAAAAGATGAAGCTTTCAAGAAAAAATCTGAAATGTGGATCAAGAATCTGAAAAAAGATCTTTACCTGCAGGAAGCAATGAATATTGTATCAGATATGGGAGCTAAATCCTAAACATAAAAAAACCGCTAATAAAAATTAGCGGTTTTTTTATTGAGTAACGGGATTATTTAATTTCTACACATCCCACTCTTCCTCCTGCATTTCCGGTTGGCTGAGTATGGAAATCATCTGCAGCAGCATGTACAATAAGACCTTTTCCGATGATGTTTTTAGACTCATCTGTACAGCCCAGACACCATTTGTCTGTCTTGAAGGTCAATGTTGCAGTTCCGCTCTCATCAGCAACCAGGTTTCCTATATCTCCCATATGGAAATGTTCAGCACCCCATTTACCATGATCATTCTTGGAAGGATTCCAGTGGCCTCCGGTAGAAGTTCCGTCTGCTGCAGAGCAGTCTCCTTTTTCATGAATGTGTACTGCATGGATTCCAGGAGTAAGATTGGTGATATCCAGCTTCATAGTTACCTCATTTCCATTTTGGGTAAACTTCGCTGTTCCTCCTGTTTGTGTTCCGCTTTTGGCGTTTACAGAATACATTTTTGTAGTTCCGCATGAAGCGGCTAAAAATGCACACCCTGCCAATAATGCTAATGTTTGTACTTTCATTTTTTAAATGATTTATAGTGATTTTACCCCTAAATTATGAAAGATTTTTCAAAGCGCTTTATGATTCCAGTCTTTTTTCAAAAACATGCTGAGCAGTAAAGCCGAAATTCCATAAGTTTCGGCCTCAGATTCTGCAATTTTTGAACGGGAAAGGGTAATTGCTTTAAAAAGGGAAAAAAACTTATTTTTAACGTGAAAGTAATTATTACTCTCACGCATTAAAAGAAGAAATAGAAAATGATTATTCTATATACATTCATCAGCGAAGAAAAGCACCAGTCTCTCATTGACCGGTATCTGCCTGTTTTTTCTGAGGATATTAAAAGAGATATTCTGAGATACAGAAGATGGCAGGATGCACAGCTTTCTTTGCTTGGAAAGATTTTGTTACTGCAGGGTTTGAGAACCTATTATGATATTTCTGATGCAGAAATTATGGTTAATTCCAATAATAAACCTTATTTAAAAGGGAATCCTGTATACTTTAACATTTCTCATTCCAAAGATCTTGTTGCCTGTATCATTGCTGAATTTCCTGTGGGAATTGATGTTGAGTTTTTCGATACTTCTATAAACTACCTTGATTTTGAATTTCAGATGACCACTGATGAGTTTGAAAAAATTAATGAGGCGGAAGACAGGATCAAGAGTTTTTTTGCCTATTGGACTGCAAAAGAGGCCGTTATAAAAGCACATGGTGATGGAATGATGATCCCTTTAGATTCCTTTGAAGTCTCAAATAATGAAGCTCTCATTAACGGTGAAAAATTCTTTACAAAAGATATTTTTATTGATAAAAATTACTGTAGTTGTATTGCTTCAAATGACATCAAAATAAATAATGTAGTGCCTTTTATTGAATATCTCGAAATTTAAAGGGATTAAATTTTTTTTACTATATGTGCCTGTATTACAGTATTTTTTTAACCTAATAAAATCATTATGTGGTGATTAATGTTGTTTTTTTTGTGAATTTTTCTTTGGTGAATCCAAAATTAACATATATCTTTACCCGCAGAAAAAAAATTATTTTAAACACACAAAGACAAAAATGAAAAAAAATGTATTTCTGCTGATTACATGCGGTTTCAGTGTGCTTTCTTTTGCACAGGTGGGCATTAAAAAAGACAACCCCAATGCCAGCGCTGATCTTGAACTTGGATCAAGCAATAAAACACTACTTTTAAACAGAGTTCCCAACACCAGTTCAGTTGCAAATCCGGTTAATGGTATGATGATCTATGATTTGTCCGAAGAATGTGTAAAAGCATATCAGGCAGGCAAATGGTCCAAATGCCTGGGTAAAGGGTTAAATGGAAAAAAAGCTCTTAATAGCCTTGTTTCTTTATCTTGTACCTCCGCTACTATTTCTCCAAGTCCGGTTGCCGGACAAGCTTTCAATGGTACACTGACGATTCCCTACACAGGTGGGAACGGAGAAACTTATGAGGCACAATCTATTAAGGCCAATGGACTGAGCGCTGCTTTACCCACTGGAAGATTTGCCATGGGAAGCGGAAGTTTACTATACCATATTACAGGAACTCCGGACCGGACCGGCAATATTACATTTAATGTAACTGCTGCAGGAACTTCTTGTTCTGTTACTTCAAAATAATATATTAGGTATTTCCAGATGACCAGTTTCAAACCATTGCAGCGTATTTCTTAAGTAATTTCTGTGTATTCTATGGTAATTGGAATTCATAACAGTTTTGTTTATCAATTATAAATTAAACGGTTATAAAAACCACCAATACTCTAATTTATACAAGGTTTCTCTATTTTATCTTGCAACTATACAGACACTTTTTGAATCTGCTTACTGGAATTTGCTGTTCTTTATTTTTATTACAACTTCAATAAAGAATATTTATATAGACAAATTTTATTAAACACAACAAAAATTTAAAATGAAAAAAAAGTTATTATTACCTATCTATCTTAGTATTAGTATTTTTTCCTTTGCTCAGGTAGGGATTAATCAACCTAATCCTAATTTAAGTGCAGATCTCGAACTGGGATCTAAGAATAAGAGTTTATTATTAAACAGAGTTCCCAATACAGGGGCTATTAATAATCCGGTAAACGGAATGCTAATCTATGATGTATCAGAGCAATGTGTAAAAGCTTTTCAGGGAGGTGCCTGGTCACAATGTTTCTGGAAAGAAAGCTCTTCTTTTACATTAGTATGTTCATCTGCGGTATTTAATCCTGCTTCCGCAACTCAGAATCAACCATATACAGGGACATTAACAATTCCTTATACAGGAGGTGACGGAAGTGCTTATACTTCACAAGTTTATCAGGCCAATGGATTAACTGCTACATTAGCTCCGGGTAATTTTGTGATGGGAAATGGCACTTTACAGTTTAATGTATTAGGAACTCCGGTGAGTGCAAGTCCTGCAGTATTTAATATTACTGTAAATGGAAGTACTTGTTCTGCAATTTCTCTTCCGGTCAATAACGGAACTCCGGTAATTCCTCCTACAATTACTGTCCAAGAAGGAATATATTTTATAGGTTCGGTATATGATAATGATTATGCTCCTTATACAGAGCCTACAGGACCTGCTACAACTGCCAGACCTGTAGCGGCAGATGGTGTTCTGGATAAACTGGCAGATTATCAAGGTTTCATTCCTACGTCAGGACTGGACATTTTTATTCCTGTTACCACTACAGGAACTGGTTCTCTTAGCGCGTGGAGTTCAACAACAACGGTTCCTGCTAATCTTACGGAAGATGGAATTTCCAGACAACTTACACTTTCATGGGCAGCACAGACTTATGATTCTAATACTAAATCAATAAAAGCAAAGCTTACAGCTATAGGGGGAACTTTGAATGCCAAAAAACTGGATATTAATGCAGGAATAGGAAATGATTATCTTGGAGTATTAATGGCAAGGTTCCAGTTCCCTTCTAATAATACCGGAGCTTCAAAAAATTATGATGTTCGTATTTTGCCGGGTATTCCTGATAAAATGTTTGGTATGACTGACGCAGGAGGATCCAATAACAGACATAATTTCCTTTATCTTCCTGTTCAGGCTGAAGATGGCTACACATGGTTAAATAATAACCTGGGAGCAGATTATGCCAATACTAACAGTTCAAACTTCAGTATTGCTCAGCAGGCAACCGGCCCTAAAGATTTTAGAGCTTATGGATCAATGTTCCAATGGGGAAGAAAGCCAGATGGGCATGAGTTAATGATTTGGACTGCAAATAATGCAGGAACACCTGTTAATCCAACAGTTAATCCAACAGCAACCGATAATCCAACAGATACCAGGTTTATTGGAACAGGTGGAGGCTGGAGAGTAACAGCAGATGGTACATTGTGGCAGAATGGATCTGCTCCGAATAATCCTTGTCCTAAAGGATTTAAAGTTCCTTCAGCAGCTCAGCTAACTAATTATATAGCAGCAGTTAAACCTTTAGGATTAGGTGGTGGAATTAATGCGGCAGCTTCCAGCAAACTGGCTTTTCCTGCGGCAGGAAAACGTGATGCTTCATTCGGAACGATATCATCATCTTATTCAGGAAGCAGTGGCTTCTATTGGGGAAGTGGAGCGTCCGGCCAGTCCGGTGATATTTTCCAGATTTCCGAATTTGGAGAACATGGTGTTTCAAGCTCAGGAACAGCACAGGGAAGCTCAGTTCGTTGTATCAAAGAATAAGTAAAATTTAAAATAAATGATTATTTGATGGCCGCCAACATTGTTGGTGGCTATCAGTAATTACTGAATCTAATACCATTAATAAAAATAAACTCCCTCTGTCAGACCATATTATGTATTCAATACTATATTCTGATTAAAATCATGATAAACACACATTTAAACTAAACAAAGCTTAATGTTCTTTTACTTAAATAAGAGAATCTCAGTAAACCTATTACAATTATTTCACTCTCATAAATTCAATATTTCCAAGATTTCACCAAAATTGCTGGGGTCCGGAAGTATTTAAATGAAGACATTAAGAATAATTAAAATGGTGAAAAAAACGACTTAAATCTAACCTACCTAATATCTCTTTATCCTATGGAAGCATTTCCTATGAAGCTAACCCCATACCAGTCAATTTTTTTTAATGAATGGATGCTTAATCCTTCCCGAAGTGATTATAATATTATATTTGACCAGTCTATGGCTGGATCTATAGATATCCAAAGACTGAATATAAGCCTGATAAGATTTGTTAATAATCAATTGTTGGTAAACAGTAATGTGATCTCCAAATCCGGGGAGCTGTTCTGGAAACGCAGGCCTTTACTTTCAGAAAATGATCAGATATTAACATTTATTCCTCGGGAACTTGGCCTTGAAGAAATACTGGATTTTGCATTACAACCTTTTGATCTGGAAAAAGAACAGTTAGCCAGATTTTATGCAATTCAGTTAGATAACGGAGGCTATAGGATTATCCATATCTTTTCCCATATTCTAGTGGATGGGCTGAGTGCTAACAGTATCTATACAGAACTGAGTACATATTACAACGATCCTGTCTATGAAAACCCAATCAACATTACTGAACAGGCAAAATTGTATGAGAGTTTAAGAACCCAGCTTGAAGATACTTTAGCAAAAGGAAAATCAGAAATGTCAAATTTCTGGAAAACCAATCTGAATGAGGTGGAGAATATTGGTTTTAAATTTTTAAAGACCAGGCCTTTAGAATCAGCATCTGAAAAAAATAAAGCACTTCCGAAAAACCCGGTAAGTGAGCTTCGTTTTAGTATTTCCGAATCTATATTTTCTAAAGTAAGACAATTAACATCAAAATACAAACTTACGCCTTATACATATGGGCAATTGGTATTAGCTGTCTTACTGCATAAAATTTCAGGAGTAGATAATTTTGTGATTAATTATCCGGTTGGAATTACAGAAGGCCAGGATTTTATCTTTGGAGCTCATATTAATACGGTTTTAAAAGGATACCGATTCAATAAAGACACTTCTCTTCAGGACCTGATTGATCAGAATATAGAATACACCAATCAATTAAAAATAAGCAAAGCACGATACTTTCCAGTTGAAGAGCTGATCAGCTATGCTCCTACATCAGATATTTTAGAATATGGATTTGTACAAACCAGTCTTAAAGACGTGGTGATTCATTATGAAGGAACAAGTGATGTGATTATCAACAGTGATCTGAATGTCGATCTGGTGGGTAAATTATCATTTGAACAGGAAGTACGAAACGGACAGCTTAATTATAAGGTTCGGTATGCCAATCAGGATCTTAGCACAGAGTTGGTATTCAATTTTACTAAAATCTATCAACGATTATTTGTTGAAATCCTTGATGAACTTCTGGAAGGAAATCCTGGGAACTCAATAAGTAATTATAAACTTTTAGATACAGAAACCTTCCAAACGATTATTCATGATTGGAATGATACAGGTTCAGATAATCCTTCGGATAAAACCATTCATCAGTTATTTGAAGAGCAGGTAGAAAGAACACCGGATCAAACGGCATTGGTATATCATGCAACTAAACTTTCTTATCGTGAACTCAATGAACGATCAAACCGCCTGGCGAATTATCTTGTTAAAACATATGATCTTCAGCCTGATGACTTGATTCCATTATGTTTGGAGCGTTCTGAAAATATGCTGATTGCCATTCTCGCGGTATTAAAATCTGGAGCAGCATATGTACCAATAGATCCGTCATACCCTTCAGACAGAATTGAACATATTCTTCAGGACACCCGGGCAAAAATAATACTGACCCAGAATTCCGCAATAGATAAGGTACAGACTGCTATTTCAGATATAATCGCGCTGGATGATTATGCTTTTCAAAATATATTGGAAGGTATGAATCCTGACAACCTTTCTATACAGGTTAATCCGGATAATCTGGCTTACGTAATCTATACCAGCGGAACCACAGGACTGCCTAAAGGGGTAATGATAGAACATAGGAATGTAATAAATCTGGTGAATCAGGTACAGGATGCTTATGGCTATAGCAAAGGAGAAAAAATCACAGCATACACTTCCTATGTTTTTGATGTATCCGTATCAGAATTTTTCAATGCTTTATTGTATGGAAACGAACTGCATATACTGGGAGAAAATATCAAAAAAGATGCAGATTTAATAAGCCGTTATTTAATTGATAATCAAATAGCTTATGCCTACCTTCCGCCGGTAATGTTATCTGTATTACCACGCATAGAATATCCGTCCTTAAAAGGGTTACTTTATGCTGGTGAACCTTGTGACTATGAAACAGGAAAATACTGGTCAGAGTATACGAAACTTTATAATCTGTATGGGCCTACAGAAGCTACTATTTATGCTGTTTACAAACAGATACAGCATGGAGATGTACATCTTATCGGGCGTCCTGTAGGTAATACAAAGGCTTATATTCTGGATAATGATTTTCAGCCTGTTCCTATAGGAGCAGTAGGCGAGCTTTACCTTGGTGGAGCGGGCATTGCAAGAGGTTACCTGAACCGCCCGGATTTGACAACCGAGCGTTTCATAAAGAATCCTTTTCAGGGTGAAAATGAAAGACTTTACAAAACCGGAGACCTTGTACGCTGGCTTCCTGATGGGAATATCGAGTATATCGGACGTAATGACTTCCAGGTAAAAATCCGGGGATACAGGATTGAGCTGGAAGAAATAGAAAATAAACTTCACCAGTTTCCGGGAGTAAAACAATCTGTAGTTCTGGTGAAAGAAAACAAAACCGGAATGAAGTATCTGGCAGGGTATTATGTTTCTGATGAAGAATTAAATATTGAAGAACTGACTGTCTTCCTTTCGGAATCCCTTCCGGAATATATGATTCCCGGAGCTTTTGTACAACTGACGGAACTTCCGCTCACTGTTAACGGAAAACTAGACAGAAAACAGCTTCCTGAGCCTGAATTTACAGGAAACAGAGAATATACAGCTCCCCAGAATGAACTGCAGGAAAGACTATGTCAGATCTATGGTGAAATACTTGGATTGAATAGTGAAACCATCAGTATCTATGATGATTTCTTCCGTTTGGGAGGAAACAGTATCATGGCAATAAAGCTGATCAGCAAAATACAGTACGAACTGAAGCTGCAGGCTAATGTATCCATGGTGTTTAGCCACAAAACCATTGTTTCTTTAGCTGAGGTTTTAAGCGGAGAAAATAATATTGATAAACAGGAGAAAATAGTCCCTTTAGAAGTGACTTCAGAGGAAGATCAACGATTATCCTTTGCTCAGGAAAGACTTTGGTTTATTGAAAAATTTGAAGAAGGGAGTAATGTTTACAATATTCCAATGGTATTTAAGCTTGGAACCCATGTTCAGACAGAATTTCTTCAGCAGTCTTTTGAAATGCTGATTCAGCGTCATGAAGTCTTGCGCAGTATGATCCGCTCAACAGAAGAGGGAATGGGATATCAGGTGGTTACAGACCAGAATATTCAGCTTTCTGTAAAAGAGGTTCAAACGAGAGAAGAGCTTGATGAGGAGATCAATAATGCCAATAATAAAATTTTTAATTTAGAGGAAGAACTTCCATTGAATGTAGTCCTTTTCAGGTTGAAAGATCAGAAATATGTATCCGTTGTAGTTCACCACATCGCTTTTGATGGATGGTCTACAGATATTTTTATCAAAGAAATTAACAGTATTTATCACTGCCTTGCAGAAGGAAAAACACCGGAACTTCCAGTTTTAAATATTCAATATAAAGACTTTGCATTATGGCAGAGAAACTATCTTAAAGGAGATACACTTGATCAGCAGATTATTTACTGGAAAGATAAACTTAATGAATTTCAAACGCTTGATCTTCCATTGGATTTTAAAAGGCCGGCACAAACCTCTTACGAAGGAGCAACGGAATATTTTAACTTGCCAGCCGATCTTGTGACAAACCTGAGAGAGCTTTCAAAAGAGCTGGGAGTAAGTTTATATAGCGTGATGCTTAGTGGTTATTCACTGATGTTGTCCGCTTATTCAGGTCAGGATGACATTATTGTTGGAAGCCCTGTTGCCAACCGTCATCATGCAGGTCTTGAAAATATCATCGGTTTCTTTGTTAATACATTGGCGCTAAGAGAGAAAATTGATCCCAATCAGGAGCTTAAAGACTTTATTTTACAGGTTTCCCAATCCGTAATGGAGGCACAATCTCATCAGGATCTTCCTTTTGAAAAGCTGGTAGAAGAGTTGAAAATAGATCAGGATATGTCCCGCCATCCGATTTTCCAGGTTATGTTTGGGCTTCAGAACTTTGAAGAAGGAATTTATTCTGCCCATACAGATGAAGCGATTCTTCTTCCTTTTGACGGGAATATCAATTATCAAACGGCAAAGTTCGATTTAACCATGATGATTGATGATCATGGAGAAGAAGTATGGGGAATATTCAACTATGCAGCATCACTTTTCAATAGAGATACGATTTTGCGTATGAAGGATACTTATGTATTGCTTCTTGAACAGCTTGTTGATCTCAGAAATAAAAAAGAAGAAAGCAGTAAGATCAATGGTCTTTCTTTTATGACAAAAGAAGAGCATAAAAAGATCATAGTAGATCAGAATACATCAGAAAGCTGCCCTGAAACGTATACTATTCACAGATTATTTGAAGATCAGGTACAAAAAAATCCGGATCGTACAGCATTAGTATATCAGAATATTCGATTATCTTATCAGGAGTTGAATGTGAGAGCAAACCGTCTTGCCCATTTTCTTATTGAAACCTATAATCTTCAGGCCGAAGATATGGTTCCTTTATTTTTGGAGCGGTCTGAAGATATGATTATTGCTATTCTTGCTGTTTTAAAAACCGGAGCAGCCTACGTTCCTATGGATCCGTCTTATCCGGCAGACAGAATAAGACATATTTTGGATGATACGAATGCAGAAATTATTCTTACTCAGGAAAAAATATCAGAAAAAATCCAGAATATAGATCTTACCAAGAACATTATCTCATTGGATGATGTTTCTTTCCGGGATGTCATTGAAAAAAGCAATGCAGAGAACCCTGAGACTGAAAATAAGTCAGATAAACTGGCTTATGTGATCTATACCAGTGGAACAACGGGAATGCCTAAAGGGGTAATGATTGAGCACAGAAATGTGGTAAATGTAGTGACTCAGATCAGAGAGGCTTATGGTTTCAGTGAGAATGAGAAGATAACAGCGTTTACTTCTTATGTATTTGATGTATCGGTATCAGAATTTTTTAATACTCTATTGTACGGAAATGAACTGCATATCTTAGATGAAACCATTAAAAAAGATGCAGATTCAATAAGCAGATATTTACTTGATCATCAGATAGCATATGCGTATCTGCCTCCGGTAATGTTATCTGTTCTTCCTCGTATTGAATATCCTGATCTGAAAGGATTACTGTATGCTGGTGAACCATGTGATTATGAAACCGGAAAGTACTGGTCAGAATATACAAGCCTTTATAACCTTTATGGACCTACAGAAGTTACAATTTATGCAACTTACAAAAAAGTAGAGCATGGTGATGTCCATTTGATCGGACATGCCGTAGAAAATACTTCAGTGTATGTACTGGATGGCCTTCATCGCCCGGTTCCCGTAGGAGCTGTTGGAGAACTTTACCTTGGAGGAGTTGGAATTGCACGAGGCTATCTTAACAGACCCGAGCTGACTTCAGAACGCTTTATTCTGAATCCTTTTCAAACAGAAGAACAGAAAGTATACAGTAAGAACGGAAAACTTTATAAAACAGGAGACTTAGTAAAATATCATGCCGATGGAGAGTTGGAATATATCGGAAGAAATGACTTCCAGGTAAAGATCCGCGGCTATAGAATTGAGCTTGGGGAAATTGAAAACAAGTTGCAGCAAAATCCGGTAATTCGCCAGTCGGTAGTTCTTGCTAAAACCAATAAAGCAGGAATGAAATATCTTGTTGGATATTATGTATCTGATGCTGCGATAGAATCTCATGAAATTTCAGAATTTCTGGCAGAAACCTTGCCGGAACATATGATTCCGAGTGTGTATGTACATCTTGAGAAACTTCCATTGACCATTAATGGGAAATTAGATAGAAAGCAACTCCCTGAACCGGAATTTACGATAAGCAGTGAATATACAGCCCCTGAAAACGAATTACAGAAAAAGCTATGTCAGGTTTATGCAGACGTTCTTGGTCTGAACACTTCAGTCATTGGAATTCATGATGATTTCTTCCGTCTTGGAGGAAACAGTATCATGGCCATAAGATTGATCAGCAGTATCAAAAAAGCTTTGAATGTATCAATAGGAGTAGCGGTTGTCTTTACTCATAAAACAGTAGCCTCTCTGTCTCATGTCATTGGCAGCAAGGTTGATGCAGGGTATCAGGAAAATATTGTTCCGATAAAAGTATCTTCTCCGGAAGAACAGCTGCTATCTTTTGCTCAGGAAAGACTTTGGTTTATTGAAAACTTTGAAGGTGGAAGTAATGCCTATAATGTTCCAATGGCCTTCAGATTAAACAAAGAAATACAGTTGGATGTTCTTCAGAGATCATTAGAGACAGTTGTAATGCGACATGAAGTGCTTCGTTCCGTAATCCGGGCTGCAGAAAGTGGAATCGGTTATCAGGTTGTTACAGATCTTATCCCTGAATTCAAGTATAGAGAAGTTGGAACCAAAGAGGAATTGGAGAAAAACATAGATCAATGTGCCCATAAAGTATTCCGTCTGGAAGAAGAAATTCCGGTAGAAACTACTGTTTTCAGGTGGGAAGAAAATCATTATCTGTCTGTTGTAATTCATCACATTGCATTTGACGGATGGTCTGCGGATCTGTTTTTAAAAGAAATACAAACAGTATACAATGCTCTTGTTAAAGGGGGATATCCTCAGCTTCCGGAATTAAAAATTCAATATAAAGACTTTGCTTTATGGCAGAGAAACCATCTTACGGGTGAAACCTTAGAGAAGCAGATCAGTTACTGGAAAAATAATCTTGAAGACTTTGAAGCTCTTAGCCTTCCTTTAGATTTCAAAAGGCCAGCTAACATCTCTTATGACGGTGCTACAGCCCATTTCAGTCTTTCCCTGGAAGTAGGTTCTGGATTGAGAAAACTTTCCAGAGAATGGGGAGTGAGTTTGTACAGTGTGATGTTAGGAGGATATTATTTGATGCTTTCGGCTTATTCAGGCCAGGATGATATTGTCGTAGGAAGCCCTATTGCCAACCGTCATCATGAAGGTCTTGAAGATATGATCGGTTTCTTTGTGAATACATTGGCGCTGAGAGAGAAGATCAATGCAGAACAGGATCTTAAAGATTTTATTCTTCAGATTTCAAAATCAGTAACAGATGCCCAATCTTATCAGGAACTTCCATTTGAAAAACTAGTGGATGAACTGGATATAGAGCAGGACACTTCAAAACACCCGGTTTTCCAGGTAATGTTCGGAGTTCAAAGCTTTGGAATGAATGCAGATCATGAAGCTGTGTTTACTCCTCTGCACCATGAAGTCAACTATCAGGCAGCTAAGTTTGATCTGACCACTATGATTGATGACGGAGAAGAAACGATCAGGGGAATATTCAACTATGCAACCTCTCTTTTCAAAAAAGAAACGGTTTTGAGAATGCAGGGTACTTATCTTCTGCTTCTTAATCAGTTGGCTGCAATAGGAGAGAGCAGTTATAAAAAGATAAAAATCAACGAATTCCGTCTTCTGGAAGATTCAAATTACAGCCAAATCACAGAAGGGTGGAATGAAACGATTTCTGACTATGCTTCTGATAAAACAATACAGCAATTGTTTGAAGATCAGGTGGTAAAAACACCCGATGCTACAGCTTTAGTGTATCAGAATATTGAATGGTCTTATCGGGAACTGAATAAAAGATCAAACCGTTTAGCGAATTATTTAATTAGTACTTACAATCTGCAGCCGGATGATTTAATTCCTTTATGCTTGGAACGCTCCGAAAATATGCTGATGGCTATGATGGCTGTATTAAAAGCCGGAGCCGCTTATGTTCCAATGGATCCTTCCTATCCATCAGAAAGAATTGAACATATTCTTCAGGATACGAAAGCAAGGCTTATTTTAGGTCAGGAAAGTACAATGAAACAGTTGGAAAACAATGCTGTTGATGTTATTGCTTTGGATGAGGTTGTCTTTCAAGCAACACTTGAAACCTTTGATGTTAACAACCCTGTTACCAATGTTAAGGCTAATAATTTAGCCTATGTCATTTACACTAGTGGAACAACCGGAATGCCTAAAGGCGTACTGATAGAGCATAAAGGAGTGGCCAATCTGATACAGCAGCACGCAAAAGAATATGGATTTCTATCAGATCAGTGCATTCAGCAGAAAAACTGTCTTTGGTATGCGAACTATGTATTTGATGCCCATGTAGCTGAGCTTTACCCGGCTCTTGTGCATGGACAATCTGTACATCTTCTGAATAAAGAAACACAGGCGGATCTTATAGGATTACAGCAGTATATTAAAGAAAATAATATAAGTATTGCTACCATTCCTCCGGTTTTACTAACCAAAGAATACATTCTTCCGTTGGAAACACTTTTAGTTGCCGGTGACATCACAAATCCGCAGGTAATGGCCCTGTATAAAGAGCATGGAATAGACCTGGTTAATGCTTATGGACCTACAGAAAGTACCGTATGTGCAACTTTACACCACTACAACGAGGATGAAAATCCATTAAATATCGGAGGCCCGATCGGGAATGTGAGTGTTTATGTTTTAGATCAACATGTAAGACCGGTTCCGGTAGGAGCAGTGGGAGAATTATACATTGGAGGAGCTGGAATTGCAAGAGGGTATCTGAACAGACCCGAACTTACAGAAGAACGTTTTATAGCCAATCCTTTCCAGACTTTAGATCAGAAAACAAAAGGAGAAAATGAACGTCTGTATAAAACAGGAGACCTTGTACGCTGGCTGCCGAATGGCGAGCTGGAATATATCGGAAGAAATGATTTCCAGGTAAAGATCCGTGGTTATAGAATTGAATTAGGTGAGATTGAAAATAAGCTGTTAACCTACCCTGGAATCCGTCAGTCAGCTGTATTAGCTAAGGAAAACAAAGGAGGGTTAAAATATCTTGCAGGTTATTATGTCTCTGAAAATCCTATAGATTCAGTACGTCTTTCAGAATATTTATCCGAATCATTACCAGAATATATGGTTCCGGGAGTATTTGTTCATTTAACATCTTTACCATTAACAGTCAATGGAAAATTAGACAGAAGAGCATTACCTGAACCCGATTTTACAGGAAATAAAGAATATACAGCTCCGGAAACAGTGTTGCAGAAAAAATTATGTCAGATTTATGGTGAGGTTTTAGGCCTTTCTTCAGATAGCATCAGCATTCATGATGACTTTTTCAGACTGGGAGGAGATAGTATCATCAGCATTCAGTTGGTAGGAAGAATCCGCCAGCAATTGGAAGTGAGATTGAGTGTTAAAGAAGTCTTTGCTGCCCGTACTACAGCTTCTCTGGCCTTACTGATAGAAAATAAAAAGACTGAAGAGGAAACTCATATTGTAGCGGAACAAGGATTGTTGCAGGGGGAAGTTCCACTTTTACCCATCCAGGAATGGTTCTTCCATCAGATAGAATCAGGATATCTGGAAGATTTCAATCATTGGAATCAGGCATTCCTCATTAATGTTCCAAAACTTGATAAAGAACTGCTGGAACAATCTGTAAAATATCTGATCGAAAGGCATGATGCCCTCAGACTTCAGTACCACATTCAAAAGGGAGAATACATTCAGGAGTATGGAGAAATAAAAATCCCTTCAGTCAATTATCTCAATATTTCTGGTTTGAATCAGGAAGAATTATCAACGATTTTTACCCATTGGCAGTCTCATTTTAATATTGAAAGGGGTGCGTTATATAATGTCGGATATATTGATGGTTATCAGGATAGTAGTGCAAGAGTTTATTTTGCATTTCATCACCTGATTATTGATGCTGTAAGCTGGAGAATTATCACCGAAGATTTAAAAAACATTTATCAATCCCTTGAAAAAGGAGATACAAAATCTCTTGCATCCCATATCAAAGGAACCAGCTACCGTCAGTGGGCAGAAGCTGTAAAAACGTACAGATCAGAATCTCAGGAACAGGAGCTATTGTTTTGGAACACTATTGCAGAAACAGTTGAAGAGAATAATAGAAATCTGGAAAATTTCGTAAGTGAAAATTACCAGGAGAATCAATTGATTATATCCGAAGAAACAACCCAAAAGTTAATCAGAGGCATTCACCATGTTTACAATACGCAGATCAATGATGTGCTGCTTTCTGCATTATCTCTTTCACTTTCAGAATTAACAGGACATGAAAATCATTCCGTTGTTTTGGAAAGTCATGGCCGTGAAGAAATATTCGGTCATCTTGATATTACGGAAACAGTAGGTTGGTTTACTTCTATGTATCCGATGCTTTTAAAGAAAGGTGATGATTGGGCAAATACTGTAGTGGAGACTAAAGAAACACTCAGAAGCATTCCTCACAACGGAATTGGTTACGGTAGCTTGATGGGCTATACAGAACAGGAATTGCCTAAAATCAGTTTCAATTACCTGGGACAGCTGGATCAGGAAACCGGAGAAAAAAGCTGGTTTATTGCTGCAGAAGACAGCGGTTTAAGTATTGGGAATAAAAACAAAGACACTTACTATATCAGTATCAATGGTGCTGTAATAGACGGTAAACTTCAGTTTAAGGTTGCGGGTTATCTGAAAGATGATCAGATAAGTTTGTTCTCAGAATCTTTTAAAACAAAAATAGAGGAAGTTGTTCATCAGTTTTCCCAAACAAACAGAAACTTCCTGACTCCATCTGATGTAGATTATATAGTTGAAGAAGCTCAGCTTGCAGACATTCAGAAGGAAGGAGAAATTGAAGGAGTTTATTTGGCCAACAGTTTACAGGAAGGGTTTGTATATCATGCTTTAAATCAAGGGGAAACAGATGATGCTTACCGTGTACAATTAATCTGGGATTATTTTGCCGAAATCAACGCTGAAAAACTCAAAAAATCATGGGAACTGACACAGGAACGCTATCCCGCACTCAGAATAAGATTTAACTGGAATGGAGAAATCGTTCAGGTTATTGATAAAAAAGGAAATCTGGATTGGAGATATCAGGATATCAGCGGGATCAATGAAGAAGCTCAGAATGGTCTGATTGAAAAAATAACACAAAAAGACCGCTTTGAGGTGTATGATCTATCCAAAGGCAATCTCTTCAGAATTTATCTTTTCAAACGAGGAGAAAGCCATTACAGCTGCTTGCTTAGCAACCATCATGCGATTCTGGATGGATGGAGCTTGCCTGTTATTCTGAATAGCGTTCATGAATCATATCTTCAACTGAACAAAAATCATCAGCCTGAATTTATTGCAGATACAGCGTATACGGATACCCAAAAATACCTGCAGCAAAATAAAGAACTCAGCAGAAGCTTCTGGAAAAGCTATATGGATCAGGTTGAAGATCAGGAGGATCTGACTAATTTATTGAAAGAAAGTCAAAGACATACAGATCTGGGTATTTATAAACATATCAAAGATCATCAGGATGTAGAACTTTTGATAGAAGGAGAGCAGTATCAACAATTAAAAGAATTTACCCAAACAAATGGCTTTACTGTAAATGCTGTTCTGCAGTATTTATGGCATCATCAGCTGAAGATTTATAGTAATTCTGAAGTGACTGTCGTAGGAACTACCGTATCCGGAAGAAACCTTCCTATTGACGGAATAGAATCTTCTGCAGGACTTTATATCAATACGCTGCCATTGATTGTTAACCATGAAGAAGGTAAAATAAAAGACCATATAGTAAAGCTTCAGGAGAATATCAGTGAGCTTAATGGCCATAGTGATGTTAACCTGGCAAGTCTTCAACGTGATGGGCGCAGAATTTTCAGCAGTTTATTTGTCTATGAAAACTATCCTGTTCCTCAGGGAGAAAATAACAACGATCTAGGTTTTGTATTCAGAGATGCAGTAGAAAGATTGGATTATCCGCTTGGAGTAACAGCTTTTGAACGGGATGAGAAGGTTTCTCTTGTGGTAAGTTATGAAGGATGTCTGTTCGGGAGAAAGATGATGAATCAGCTGCTTAAAGGCATTCAAACGACGCTGAATCAGCTGTTGGAAAAACCTGAAATGGCCTCTGAAGATCTGTCTTATATCACCTTAGAAGATCAGGAAAAAATAACAATAGACTGGAACAATACCTGGACTGAATTCCCAACAGGTAAAACGATCCAAAGCATGTTTGAAGCTCAGGCAGCTAAAACACCGGATCGTATAGCTTTGGTATATCAGGATGTAACTTTATCCTATAAAGAGCTTAATGAACGTGCAAACCACCTTGCCAACTATCTGAACAACCATTATAATCTTCAGCCGGATGATCTTGTTCCTCTATGCCTGGAACGTTCAGAAAATATGCTGATTGCTATTTTAGCTGTATTAAAATCAGGAGCAGCTTACGTTCCGATGGATCCAACCTATCCAACAGACAGAATACAACATATTCTTCAGGATACACAGGCAAAAATAGTTATTACCCAAAATAGTGTTGAGGCAAAATTCAATGAAATTCACTCAGAAAAAGCAGAAATTCTGTTATTAGATGATGAAAAACTGATAAAAAAGCTTGAAAACAGAAGTATTGAAAATCCGGTTACTCAAACTCAGGCAGACGATCTGGCTTATGTGATCTATACCAGTGGAACAACAGGGATGCCTAAAGGAGTAATGATAGAGCATAGAGGGGTGATAAACCTGGTTAGTGACCTTTATGCCCGTTACGACCTGAATGAATCTGAAATCATTCTTCAGTTTGCCAACTATGTATTTGATGCCTCGGTAGAGCAGATTTTCTTAGGCTTATTGAATGGATGTCAATTACTGTTCATAGACAATCAGGAAATGCTGAATGAAGAGGAATATATCAGGAAATTAAAGGATTATAAAGTAACCTATCTGCCTTTTACCCCTTCCGTACTGCAAAATATAGATGTTACAACAGTAGAAAGTGTGCGGACATTAGACTCCGGAGGAGAGGCTTTACCGGCAGATCTGCATAGCAAATTGAAAAATGGAAACTTCCTGTTTGTTAACTCTTATGGGCCTACAGAAGTTACCATTACGTCCCTTGTCAATACCAATCGTGAGATCAACTGCATTGGACGTCCGCTTAATAATACAAGTGTATACGTTCTGGATCAGTTTTACCGTCCCGTTCCTGTAGGCGCTGTAGGAGAGCTTTATATCGGAGGAGTTGGGGTGGCTCGTGGGTATCTGAACAGACCGGAGCTTACAGAAGAACGTTTCATCAGTAATCCATTCCAGACAGAAGAACAGAAAAGCAGAGTTGAAAACAGCAGAATTTATAAAACTGGAGACCTTGTACGGTGGCTTCCGGACGGAAATATTGATTATATCGGAAGAAATGACTTCCAGGTAAAAATAAGAGGATTCCGTATAGAATTAGGAGAAATCGAAAACAGATTGCTTCAGTATCCGGGAATCCGCCAGGGAACAGTTCTTGTGAAAGAAAACAGTGCAGGACTGAAATATCTTGTCGGCTACTATATTGCTGATGGAAGTATAGACACCCATCTGATTTCAGAATTTATGTCAGAAACACTTCCTGAATACATGGTTCCTGCTGCATTTGTGCATTTAACAACATTACCACTGACAATCAATGGTAAACTTGACAGAAAACAGCTTCCTGAACCTGAATTTACCATAAATAAAGAATATACAACCCCTCAAAGTGAACTTCAGAAAAAACTTGTAGAAATCTATGGAGAAGTACTGGGACTATCTGCTGAGAATATCAGCATTCATGATGATTTCTTCAGATTAGGAGGAAACAGTATTATGGCGATCAAGCTTATCAGTAAGATCAAACAAAACATAGATTTGCAGGTAAATGTTGCTAAAATATTCAGCAATAAAACAGTTGTGGCCCTGGAAAAAGTCCTGATGGATGATAATAATCCTACTGAGCAGATAAGCATACAGCATGTTGAAGTAAATACTCCGGAAGAACAGAGATTATCCTTTGCTCAGGAAAGACTTTGGTTTATAGAAGCTTATGAAAAAGGAAGCAATGCCTACAACATTCCAATGGCGGCTGTTCTGGATGATAAAACAGATATTGAGGCTTTATGTACAGCTTTAAAAGCCGTTGTAAAACGTCATGAAGTACTTCGTTCAGTTATCAGAACCACAGAAGAAGGAGTAGGGTATCAGGTAGTTACAGACTTACTTCCTGAAATTAAAAGAACAGAAGTATATACCAGGGAAGAACTTGATCATCATATCAATCAATGCGCCAATAAGGTATTTAACCTTGATGAAGAAATTCCGGTACATATAGAATTTTTTACGTTTGAAAATCAGAATTATATCTCCATTGTTATTCACCATATTGCTTTTGACGGATGGTCTGCTGATATATTTCTAAATGAGGTACAAACTATTTATAACAACCTGATTAAAGGGGAAACTTCAGAGCTTTCAGCCTTAAAAATCCAGTATAAGGACTTCGCTTTATGGCAAAGAAATTACCTTACAGGAGACCGGATGGAGCAGCAGATCAGTTATTGGAAAAGCCAGCTGGAAGATTTCCAGAACCTTGATCTTCCTACAGACTTCCGAAGACCTTTGCAAATATCGTATGAAGGAGAAAACTTATACTTCAACCTGACCATAGAGCAGGGCGAAAAACTTAGAAACCTATCCAAAGATCTCGGAGTGAGTCTGTACAGTGTCATGCTGGGAGGTTATTATCTGATGTTATCTGCCTATTCAGGGCAAGATGATATTGTGGTGGGTAGCCCGATTGCAAACCGACACCATGCCGGCTTGGAAGATATTATAGGATTCTTTGTCAATACACTTGCATTAAGAGAAAAAATAGACCCGAAACAAAGCCTTAAAGATTTTATTCTTCAGGTATCAAAGTCCGTTACAGATGCACAATCTCATCAGGATCTTCCGTTTGAGAAGCTGGTAGACGAACTGGGAATAGAACAGGATACTTCAAGACATCCGGTTTTCCAGGTGATGTTCGGATTACAGAATGAAACAGTACTTATCCAGAATAATGAGGCTATATTTTATCCGTTTGACGGACAATTAGGCTATCAGGTAGCGAAGTTTGATCTGACCACTATGATTGATGACAATGGAGAAAATATCCATGGAATGTTCAATTATGCCAAAGCAGTATTTTCTAGGGAAACAATTCAGAATATGATTGATTCTTACTTGTTTTTGCTTAATCAGATCGCAGAAACTGATGAATATGAAACAACACAGCTTTCCGAATTAGATCTAGTTCCGCAGGAAAATTATAAAAAGATTACGGAGAACTGGAATACTATCCGCAAAGAATATCCATCAGAAATGACTATTCATGAGCTGTTTGAACAGCAGGTTGAAAAAACACCACATCAAACAGCGTTGGTATATCAGAATGTTAGGTTGTCTTACAAAGAATTGAACGAAAAAGCCAACCGCTTGGCCAACCATCTCATAGAAGCCTATGACCTTCAGCCTGATGATTTGATTCCCTTATGCCTTGAGCGTTCAGAAAACTTGCTGATTGCCATTCTGGCGGTATTAAAAGCTGGTGCTGCTTATGTACCGATGGATCCTTCCTATCCTGCAGACAGAATCCGTCATATTCTGAAAGATACTGGAGCGAAAATTGTAGTGGCAGAAGAAAATACGGCTGATAAAACAGAACATTCAAATGTAATCACATTGGATGAGGTTAGTTTTAAAGCTTTACTTGAAACAGCTGATTCTAATAATCCTGTAACCAATACAAAATCTACTGATCTGGCCTATGTCATTTACACCAGCGGAACAACAGGGTTGCCAAAAGGGGTAATGATTGAACATCGAGGAGTGATAAACCTCATTGGATCAATGATAAAGGCTCACCGACTTGAAGAATATAAAGAAGTAGGCTGCTATTCAAATTATGTTTTTGATGCCTTTGTTTATGAAGCGTTCCCTGTGCTTTGTAACGGGAATACCTTATGGTTATATAGCAATGATCTCAGAACTTCAGTAGGAGAACTTAATGAGTATATCAATGAAAATAAAATAGAAGTTTCCTTTATTCCACCAGTTTTGTTAAGAGAAATTGTGGAGAACGGAACAAGCTTACAGTTGATTTTCGCAGGAGGTGAAAGCTTCCCGGCTTTAGATCAGAATATTGATGATATTATCCTGATTAACGAGTATGGTCCGACAGAAGGAACCGTATGTTCTACCTTGCACTATTACAAAGAAGATTATAATGCATTAAACATTGGTGGTCCTATAGACAACATGAGTGTTTATGTGCTGGATCAGCATCTTCGTCTCGTTCCGGAAGGAGCAGTAGGAGAGTTGTACATCAGCGGAGCAGGAATTGCCAGAGGATATCTGAACAGACCGGAGCTTACTGAAGAACTTTTCATCGCAAACCCTTTCCAGACTCGGGAACAAAAAGAAAGAGGTGAAAATAACCGTTTGTATAAAACCGGAGATTTAGTACGTTGGCTTGCTAATGGAGAATTGGAATACATCGGAAGAAATGATTTCCAGGTTAAAATAAGAGGACACAGAATCGAGTTAGGAGAAATTGAAAATACACTGCAGCAATATCCTGAAATCAAACAAACTGTAGTCTTAGCTAAAGAAAACCAGGCAGGATTGAAATATCTTGCAGGGTATTATGTGTCTGAGTCAGTGATAGATTCTGATGTGCTTTCAGACCATTTATCAGCTTCATTGCCGGAATATATGATCCCGGCAGTATTTGTTCATCTGAACTCTTTACCTCTGACAATCAATGGTAAACTGGATAGAAGAGCTTTGCCAGAACCGGAATTTACCGGTGGAAAAGAATATACAGCGCCTGAGACTGATCTTCAGAAAAAATTAACTGAAGTTTATGGTGAAGTTTTAGGTATTCCATCTGAAACAATCAGTATTCATGAAGATTTCTTCAGATTGGGAGGAAACAGTATCATGGCCATTAAACTGATCAGTAAGATCAGACAGGTTTTGGGAGTACAAATTGCTGTAGCAGCTGTTTTCAGTCATAAAACCATTGCTTCACTTTCTCATATATTGGCAGATGAAAATAATACTGCAGAACAGATTGTCATTACTCCTGTCAAGGTAGAATCTCCGGAAGAGCAGAGATTATCCTTTGCCCAGGAAAGACTTTGGTTCATCGAAAATTATGAAGGCGGAAGCAGTGCTTATAACATTCCGATGGTTTTCCGTCTGGATGAAAAAACAGATCTTCAGTCCCTATGTAAAGCTTTGGATGCCGTTGTAATGCGTCATGAAGTCCTTCGCTCCGTGATCCGTATGACCAATGATGGCTTAGGTTGGCAATCTGTGGTAGATGATATCCCTGTAATCCATCAGCAGGAAGTAAAAACAATGGCTGAGCTGGAAGAAAAAGCAAGTCATATCGCCAATAAAATCTTCAATCTGGAACAGGAACTGCCTGTAAATATTCATATTTTCAAGCTTGAAAATGATTATTATCTGTCTGTTGTCATTCACCATATTGCATTTGACGGATGGTCGGCAGGGATATTCCTGAAAGAAGTCATTCACATGTATGAGGCCATCAAAGAAGAAAAAGCCCATAATCTTCCGGCTTTAAAAGTGCAGTATAAAGACTTTGCTTTGTGGCAGCGAAATTATCTGACGGGGGAACGCCTTAATACTCAGGTTAATTATTGGAAAAATAAACTTAGTGGCTTCCAGAACCTTGATCTGCCATCAGATTTCAAGAGACCGGCTCAAATGTCTTATGACGGAGACAGCATTTATTTCCATATCAGTGAAGAGCAAAGCCAAAAGCTGAGAGAACTGTCAAAAGATCTTGGTGTAAGCTTATTCAGCATCCTTTTAGGAGGATATTATCTGATGCTTTCTGCCTATTCCGGACAGGATGATATTGTGGTAGGAAGCCCTATTGCGAACCGTCACCATCCGGGATTGGAAGATATTATCGGGTTCTTTGTCAATACTTTAGCTTTAAGAGAAACAATTGATCCGGAGCAGAATATTAACGATTTTATAAGGCAGATATCCACTTCAGTAACCGAAGCACAGGCTTATCAGGATCTTCCTTTTGAAAAACTTGTGGAGGAACTAGGTGTAGAGAAAGATACTTCTCGTCATCCTGTATTCCAGGTGATGTTTGGTCTTCAAAGCTTTGGAGAAAACCTTTCCGGTAATCAGTCAATCCTTCATCCTTTTGAAGGAAAAATGGATTATGAAGTGGCTAAATTCGATATTACCACGATGATTGATGATAGTGATGAGACCATTCATGGAATGTTCAACTATGCTCAATCAATCTTCTCCGGAGAAACAGTTAAGAATATGATGAATTCCTATCTGTTTATGCTTGAACAGATAGCAGATACTAAAGGAAAACAAGAGTTTACATTAGCACAGCTAGCCCTTATTTCTCAGGAACAACAGCAATCCGTATCAAAATTATGGGCTTCTGAAACGTATTATTCAGATCAGAATACCATTCATGGCTTATTTGAAGCACAGGCTGAAAAAACCCCGGATCATACTGCTGTAGTGTATCAGGAGGCGAGATTATCCTATAAAGAACTTAATGAACGGTCCAATCGCTTGGCGAACTATCTGATTAAAAATTATGACCTTCAGCCGGATGATTTAGTTCCATTATGTCTGGAGCGTTCCGAAGACATATTGGTGGCTATTCTGGCTGTTTTAAAAGCAGGAGCAGCCTATGTTCCGATGGATAACTCGTATCCGGTGGAAAGAATTAAACATATTCTTGATGATACGGGGGCAAAAATAGTATTGGCACACCATAGTTCAGCCCAAAGTGTTAAAGAAGCTTGCGGTGGCGCTGCGGCCATGCTTATATTAAACAGTCCGGAAGTAGTGGAAACGCTTCAAAACAGCAGTATTTCCAATCCGGTACCTCAGGCAGAACCCCATCATATGGCTTATGTGATCTACACCAGTGGAACAACCGGAATGCCTAAAGGTGTAATGCAGGAGCACCGAAACGTGGTGCGTCTTTTCAGTGCAACTGATCATTGGTATCAGTTTAACGATCAGGATGTTTGGAGTTTATTCCATTCCTATGTATTTGATTTCAGTGTATGGGAGATCTGGGGAGCGCTGCTATACGGAGGTAAACTTTTAGTGCCGTCTTCAGAACAGACCAAGGATACCAACTTATTCTTCAGCTTATGCCTGAAAGAAGGGCTTACTGTATTGAATCAGACGCCAACTGCTTTTTATCAGTTTATTGATACAGCCCTTCAACGTGAAGAACAACTGGCAGAACTACGTTATGTAATATTTGGAGGAGAAGCTTTAAATCTTGCCTCTTTAAAACCATGGTATGAGCGTTATCGTTCAAAACCTGAACTGATTAACATGTATGGAATTACCGAAACTACCGTCCATGTTACCTATAAAAAATTAAGTGCAGAAGATCTGAATAAAGCCTCTCTGATTGGAGAAAACATCCCTGATCAGGCAGTGTATATACTTGATAATCATCTTCGTGCCGTTCCTGTTGGAGCTGTTGGAGAACTGTATGTGGGTGGAGCGGGAATCGCCAGAGGATATCTGAACAGACCAGAGCTGACAGCCGAACGCTTTATAAAGAACCCTTTCCAAACTTTAGAACAAAAAGAAAGTGGGAAAAACAGAATTCTTTACAAAACAGGAGACTTAGTACGCTATCTGCCTGATGGAGAACTGGAATACATCGGAAGAAATGACTTCCAGGTAAAAATCCGTGGCTACAGAATTGAGCTGGGAGAAATAGAAAACAGATTGCTGGAGTATCCGGAAATAAGACAAGCCGTAGTTCTTGACAAAGAAAATAAAGCAGGAATGAAATATCTGGTAGGGTATTACGTTTCTGATGCCGCTTTGAAAGTAGAGAAAATCACAGCATTTTTATCCGAAGTGCTACCGGAATACATGGTGCCGGCAGCCTTTGTTCATTTAACTTCATTACCATTGACCATCAATGGAAAGCTGGATAGAAGACAACTCCCCGAACCTGAATTTACAGGCGGAAAAGAATACACTGCTCCGCAGAATGGGCTTCAGGAGAAATTATGCCAGATCTATGGTGAGGTCCTTGGCCTGGATGCTTCAGGTATTGGTATTCATGATGATTTCTTCAGATTAGGAGGTGACAGTATCATCAGTATTCAGCTGGTCAGCAGAATAAGACAGCGCTTAGAGACAAGAATCAGTGTTAAAGATGTATTTGCTTCAAAATCAGTACAGAATATTTCTGAATTGATCGAAAACAAAGCAAAAGAAGAGCAAACCCGTATTCTGACAGAACAAGGACAATTGACAGGACATTTAGCTTTCCTTCCAATTCAGGAATGGTTCTTCCAACTGGTAGAAGAAGGCTATGTTGGAGATCTGAATCACTGGAATCAATCCTTTTTGATTAAAGTTCCTGAACTGAACAGAAATCTGCTGGAGCAAAGTGTAAAATTGCTTATCGAAAAACATGATGCCTTCAGAATTCACTATCCGAAAGAAAACGGAAAATACACTCAGCAATACGGAATCAATACGATACCGGAAATAAAGTATCTGGATGCTTCAGAAGCACAACTGGAAGAACTTTCAGGTATCCTTACGGAATGGCAGGCTCAGTTTGATATAGAACAAGGGCCATTATTCCAGATTGGATATATAGCTGGCTATGAAGATGGAAGCGCAAGGATTTTCTTTGGTCTTCATCACCTTATCATAGATGCTGTAAGCTGGAGAATTATTACCGAAGACATAAAAAATATTTATCAAACCCTTGAAAAAGGAAATACCCTTGAAGTTCCTGTAAAAGGAAGCAGTTACCGTCAATGGATTGATGCCATAAAAACCTATAAGCTTGATAATCCGGAATCCAGAGAAACGGAGCATTCTTATTGGAGAGCCATTACAAATACGGTTGCAGAGAGCAATACTATTCTCACAGCATTATCTTCTCCTGAATATCATTCTTCCAGCCTTATTCTGAATGCAGGATATACAGAAAAACTGATCAGGGAAGTACATCACGTATACCATACCCAGATCAATGATCTACTCTTATCTGCACTGGCTTCTGCGCTTTCAGACCTTACAGGAGTATCAGCTCATGCTGTTCTGCTTGAAGGGCATGGGCGTGAAGATGTATTTGGAAATATGGATATTACAGAAACCGTTGGTTGGTTTACTTCTATGTATCCACTTCTTCTAAAGTCAGGAAATGATGTAAAAGATACTGTAATTCTGACCAAAGAATCTCTGAGAAGTATTCCAAATAACGGAATTGGGTACGGAAGCCTTGTTGGATATACAGAAAGAGAACTTCCAAAGATCAGTTTCAATTATCTTGGACAGCTTGACCAGGAAGAAAGTACAGGAGAGAAAACCTGGTATATTGCCGGAGAAGACAGCGGAAAATCTATGGGAGACAAGAACCGTGATAATGATATCATTACGGTGAACGGAGCCATTACAGACGGACAGCTTCGATTCGGAATTTCAGGATATCTTTCACAGGATCAGATTGATCTTCTGGCAGAAAGACTGAAAGAATACATTCAACAAACGGTTGATGAATTAACAACCGAAAAAAGAAACTGGCTTACCCCGTCAGATACTGGAAATATTGTTGGAAAAGAACAATTGATGCAAATCCAGGAGTCAGGAGAAGTTGAGGGCGTTTACCTTGCCAACAGTTTACATGAAGGATTTGTATATCATGCCTTAAGTCAGGGAGATAAAGATGATGCTTACAGAGTACAGATTGTATGGGATTATCTTGCTGAAATCAACCCTGATCTCCTTAAAAAAGCATGGTCATATGCCCAGAATCAGCTTCCGACACTGAGACTTAGATTTGAATGGAGTGAAGAGATTGTACAGGTTATTGATAAAAAAGGAATACTGGACTGGCGTTATCAGGATATTCAGGATATGACTGAAGAGGATCAGGAATCTTTAATTACAAAAACGACTCAAAAAGACCGTTTTGAGATATATGATCTGTCCAAAGGAAGTTTGTTCAGAGTCTACCTGTTCAAACGCTCAGACAAACGTTATACCTGTTTGTTCAGCAATCACCATGCTATTCTTGACGGCTGGAGTATGCCCGTATTCCTTACGATGATTCATGAAGCATACCTCGCATTAATCAAAGGAAATACTCTTTCTCCGGCTCTGGATACAGCCTATGCCGAAGCGCAAAAGTATCTTCAGGAGAATAAAAACAGGAACGGAGACTTCTGGAAAAACTATATGGGACTTCTTGAAGATCAGGAAAACCTGAATTGCCTGGTTAAAGAATCCCAGAAACATATTGATCTTGCCGAATATAAGCATATTGTAGACCATCAGGCAGTGAAGATGCTGATTGTAGGCGAGCAATATCAAAACCTGAAAAAATTCACGTCTGATAACGGACTTACAGTCAATGCTGTACTCCAGTTCTTATGGCATAAACAGCTTAGCTTATATAGCAATAGTGCAACAACTGTTGTAGGAACTACTGTATCAGGACGAAGCATTCCGGTAGATGGAATAGAATCCTCTGTAGGGCTTTACATCAATACACTGCCATTAATTGTGAATCATGAAGATGGCAAAATAATAGATCGTATTGCAGAAATTCAGCACAGAATCAGTGAATTGAATACCCATAGCGGTGTCAACCTGGCAAGTCTTCAGCATGATGGACGCAGAATTTTCAGCAGTTTATTCGTGTATGAAAACTATCCGGTACCTAACGGAGAGGATGATAATGAGCTGAAAACATTAGGATTTGTATTAAAAGAATCCGTGGAACGACTGGATTACCCATTAGGAATTGTCGCTTATGAAAATGAAGATGAGGTACTGTTAAAAATCAAATATGACAGTTTCTTATTTGAAAATGAAATGATGGAGCAGCTGCTTCAGGGAATGGAAACAGTTCTTGAACAGCTCCTGAAATCTTCCGATATCAAATCAGAGGAACTGTCCTACCTTACTTCAGAACAGCATCAGAAGGTAACAATAGATTGGAATGCTACAGAAATAGCTTATCCTGAGGAATATACCATTCATAAAATGTTTGAAGAACAGGTAGAAAAAACTCCGGATAATACTGCATTGATCTTTCAGGATATAAAACTTTCCTATCGGGAACTGAATCAAAGAGCAAACCGTCTGGCTCATTATCTTATTGAAACTTATGATCTTCAGCCTGATGATCTGGTTCCGTTATGCCTTGAACGTTCAGAGCACATGCTGATCGCTATTCTGGCTGTTTTAAAAGCCGGTGCAGCCTATGTTCCGATGGATCCAACCTATCCGGTTGATAGAATTGAACATATTCTTCATGATACCGGAGCAAAAATCCTCCTTACTCAGAAAGAAATAGGAGAAAATCCGCAAATGTCCCGAATGGCAGAAACAATTCTGCTGGATAGCCAAAAAATACTTGATAAACTGGAACATTCAGGGGCTGAAAATCCTGTCACTCAGACTAAGTCAAACAACCTTGCCTATGTTATCTACACCAGTGGAACTACAGGATTGCCAAAAGGAGTAATGGCGGAACACAATGGAGTTATCAATCTTATTGAGGATCTGTTCTCCCGTTATCAGCTAGGAAATGAGGAAGTAATTCTTCAGTTTGCCAACTACATATTTGATGCATCTATCCAGCAGATATTGCTTGCAATATTGAAAGGAAACAGTTTATTATTTATTAAAAATCAAAAGATACTCAACGAAGAAACGTTTATACAGACCCTTAATCAGCATAATGTTTCTTATATACATCTTACACCAACGGTATTACAAAGCATAGACTTTACCCGGGTAAAGAATCTGCGTACTCTGATTTCTGGGGGAGAAGCGATGCCGGCTGATCTGTTTAAAAAATTAAGCGGAAGAAACTTCAGGCTGGTCAATTCATATGGGCCTACAGAAGTTACTATCACATCCATTGTTAATCCCGAAGGAAAGAATACCAATATTGGACGACCGCTTAACAATACCACGGTATATGTATTAAACAATTATCTTCATCCGGTGCCTGTAGGGGCGATTGGGGAGCTTTATATTGGTGGAGAAGGAATTACCAGAGGATATTTGAACAGACCTGAGCTTACAGCAGAACTTTTCATCAGCAACCCATTCCAGACCATAGAACAAAAAGAAAAAGAGAAAAATGGAATCCTTTACAAAACGGGAGATTTAGTACGGTATCATACCAACGGAGAACTGGAATACATTGGAAGAAATGACTTCCAGGTGAAAATCCGTGGTTACAGAATAGAATTGGGTGAAATAGAAAACACGCTATTGCAATATTCTGGTATCAAACAATCTGTAGTATTGGCCAGGAACAATAATGCAGGAATGAAATACCTGGTAGGATATTATGTTTCAGAAATGGCTATAGAACCGGATCAGCTTACAGCATTCCTTTCCGAAGCCTTACCAGAATATATGATTCCTGCTGCCTTTGTGCATTTGGAATCCCTTCCGGTAACCATCAATGGTAAATTAGACAGAAGAGCACTTCCGGAACCGGCTTTTACGGGAGAAAAAACTTATACAGCTCCTGAAAATGAACTGCAGGAAAAACTATGTCAGATCTACGGGGATGTTCTTGGATTAAATGCTTCAGGCATTGGTATTCATGATGATTTCTTCAGATTGGGAGGAAACAGTATCATGGCTATCAAGCTGATTAGCAATATCAAAAGAGTGTTGGATATAAGAGTAAATGTAACCGTTGTATTTGCTCATAAGACAGTAGCTTCTCTTTCGGATGTGTTAGCTGGTGAAAATGTCAATGAGCAGGAAGTTATTGTTCCTGTAAAAGTATCTTCTCCGGAAGAACAAAGGCTCTCATTTGCCCAGGAAAGGCTTTGGTTTATTGAAAACTACGAAGGCGGAAGCAATGCATACAATATTCCTATGGCTGTTCGTCTTGATGCAAAAGTCAATATTCCGAAGCTATGCACAGCCCTTGAAACCATCGTAATGCGCCATGAAGTGTTACGAAGCATTATCCGTTCCACAGATGAAGGAAAAGGATATCAGATTGTAATGGACAAAGCTCCTGAAATTCATACCCGTCACGTTTATTCAAAAGAAGAACTGAATGAGGCGGTAAATACGGCTTCAGGCAAGATCTTCCGTCTGGATGAAGAGTATCCTTTAGCTATCAACCTTTTCAGATTAGAAAGCGATCATTATCTGACCGTAGTTATTCATCATATTGCATTTGATGGATGGTCTACTGATATATTCCTGAGAGAGTTACAAACAATTTATCATGCTTTAGTTAATAATCAGGATTATGAACTTCCGGAATTAAAGATTCAGTACAAAGACTTTGCATTATGGCAGAGAAACTATCTTTCTGGAGAACGTCTTGACAGCCAGGTTGGATATTGGACAAGAAAACTGGATGATTTCCAGACTCTGAATCTTCCAACAGATTATAAAAGGCCTGCTCATGTTTCTTATGAAGGAGATACTGTTGATTTTATCATTGATCAAAAAGTAGCTGCTGGTCTTAGAAATACATCTAAAAAGCTGGGAATAAGTCTATACAGCGTGATGCTGAGCGGATATTACCTGATGTTGTCAGCCTATTCCGGTCAGGATGATATTCTGGTAGGAAGCCCTATTGCCAACCGTCATCACGAAGGACTCGAAGATATTATCGGATTCTTTGTCAATACCTTTGCTTTAAGAGAAAAAATAGATCCGGAGCAGAACCTTCAAGATTTTATTCTTCAGGTATCAGCGTCCGTTACAGAAGCACAGTCTCATCAGGACCTTCCTTTTGAAAAGTTGGTAGAAGAGTTGGGAGTAGAAAAAGACATGTCCCGTCATCCTGTTTTCCAGGTGATGTTTGGATTGCAGAGCTTTGGAGGAAATTCAGATAGCAGAGACGTATTATTCCATCCTTTTGAAGGAAAGACAGAGTATCAGGTGGCCAAATTTGATCTTACGGCTATGATTGATGATGGAGAAGAAACGATAAAAGGCTTCTTCAATTATGCCAAAACCCTTTTCTCAAGAGAAACGATTAGTAACATGATCAATTCTTATGTATATCTTCTTGATCAGGTTTTCGGTGTTGATGATATCAATTTGGAAAATATCAGGTTAGGTGCATTAAACTTAATTTCTGCAGAAGACAATAAAAAAATTGCTGAAGAATGGAATTCAACAGAGAATGTATATCCCTCAGAAAAAACAATTCAGAATCTGTTTGAAAGCCAGGTTGAAAGAACCCCTGGCCGTACAGCTTTAGTATACAAAGATATTAGGCTTTCTTATCAGGAACTGAATGAAAGATCAAACCGATTAGCAAACTATCTGATAGCTACTTATAATCTTCAGCCGGATGAACTGGTGCCATTATGCTTAGAACGTTCCGAAAATATGCTGATTGCTATTTTAGCGGTCTTAAAATCCGGAGCGGCGTATGTTCCAATGGATCCTTCTTATCCTATAGAGCGAATAGAACATATTCTTCAGGATACCGGAGCAAGACTGATTTTAGGCCAGGAAAGTACATCAGAAAAGTTGAAAAACCTGGCAGCAGATGTGATCTCTTTAGAAGAGATTACCTTTAAAGCAAAGCTTGAAACAGAGTCAAC